>DASRLM010000125.1:0-2282 GCA_035648455.1 Puia sp.
GTATTGAACACTTGGGGAAACGCGTTCAAATAGCAATGAGCATAAAAAAAGGCTTCTCGCGGGAGAAGCCTTTTTTAGGAGTATCATCAGGGATTATCGCAGAAACAGGATTTCCCTGTATTTCGGCAACAGCCATTCGCTGTCGTCGATCAGCAATTCCAGCTTATCCACATTATAACGGATCTTGTCGAAGTAAGGTTCTTTAACCTGGTCACAGTAAGCAATGGCCTTTTCGCGGGCATCTTTTATGGCGTTTGCTTTTTTGCGGGCCTCGATCATTTTACTAACCTGATCGCTGATCTGCGCGATATGGTCGGAGATCTTTTCCAGGATCTGCTGCTGATTGGTATAGGCGCTTTCTTTCAGACCGATCTGTTTTAATCCCAGGATATTTTCAATCAGTGTATTCTGGTATTTAATGGCCGGGGGAAGGATATGGCTGGTGCACAACTCACCCATGATGCGGGCTTCGATCTGCACTTTCTTGATGTATTTTTCCAGCTCAATCTCGTGCCTGGCCTCCAGCTCAATGTGGTTGAGTACGTTGTTGCCTTCAAAAAGATGTTTGGCCTTATCAGTTAATAATGCATCGAGTGCAAGCGGGGTGGTCCGTACATTGGGCAATCCTCTTTTAGCCGCTTCCTTCTGCCATTCTTCACTGTAGCCATCTCCTTCAAACAATATTTTCTCGCTGCTCACAATGTATTCACGGATAACATGCATGATCGCGATTTCCTTCTTGTCTCCTTTCTCTACCAGCGCATCCACATCTTTCTTAAACTTCTTTAGTGTTTCCGCCAAAATGGTGTTGAGGGTGGTCATGGCATTGGCGCAATTGGCGGAAGAACCCACGGCCCTGAACTCAAATTTATTTCCGGTAAACGCAAAGGGTGAAGTGCGGTTACGGTCAGTATTGTCCAGCAACAATTCCGGAATGCTGCGGTGCAGGTCGAGTTTGAGAATGGCTTCGTCCTGTTCGTCGAATTTATTGCCCACGCGCTGTTTGATGTCTTCCAGCACTTTGGTCAGGTATTGCCCGATGAATACGGAAATAATAGCCGGAGGAGCCTCATTGGCACCCAGGCGGTGGTCGTTACCTGCTGAGGCTATCGACGCGCGTAGCACTTCTGAATAATCATGCACCGCTTTAATGGTGTTGACAAAAAAAGTCAGGAACATGAGATTGGTCTTTGGCGTCTTACCCGGCGCCAGCAAATTGACACCGGTATCTGTGGCCATGCTCCAGTTGTTGTGCTTCCCGTTTCCGTTAATTCCTGCAAATGGTTTTTCATGCAAAAGTGCACGGAGTTTATGTCTCCGGGCAACCCGGTCCATAAGGTCCATCAGGAGCAGGTTGTGGTCCACCGCAAGACTAACCTCTTCAAATATCGGAGCACACTCAAACTGGGAAGGAGCCACTTCATTATGACGGGTCTTCAGCGGAATGCCGAGTTTATAGGACTGTTCTTCAAAATCACGCATGAAGGCATATACACGTTCCGGAATGGCACCAAAATAATGATCTTCCAGCTGCTGTCCCTTGGCAGGAGCATGACCGAATACGGTTCTGCCGCTCATCACCAGGTCGGGCCGGGCATTGTACAGCGCTTCATCAACCACAAAATATTCCTGTTCCCATCCCAGCGTGGCATTCACCCTGGAAACATTTTTATCAAAATAATTACACACTTCCACAGCGGCCTTGTTCAGTGATTCCAGCGACTTCAGCAGGGGCGCTTTATAATCCAGTGTTTCGCCGGTATAGGAAACAAATATAGTCGGGATGCAAAGTGTTTTTCCTGACTCGATCTCCATAATAAAAGGAGGGGAGGACGGATCCCAGGCTGTATATCCACGGGCCTCAAAAGTTGCGCGCAGGCCACCGCTGGGGAATGATGAGGCGTCCGGTTCCTGCTGAATCAGGGCATCTCCGTCAAATTGCTCCAGCGAAGTTCCGTCTCCCTTAATGGTGAAAAAGGAATCGTGTTTTTCTGCAGACGATCCGGTGAGGGGTTGAAACCAGTGGGTATAATGGGTTACACCTTTTGACTCCGACCACTGAAGCAGACCGGCAGCAATCTGATTTGCCATAGACCGGTCAATGCGTTTTCCTCCTTTAACAGATCCGGAAAGACTTTTATAAGCTTCGTCACTCAGGAACGCACGGGCGGTTTTGAGGTTGAATACATTCTCCCCGTAATAGCCGGTGATTTTGGGAGATCCGTCAAGTTCCGGCTGATAAGATTGTGTCGACAGATCATTTATTGCTTTTACTCTTAAAG
>DASRLM010000126.1:0-5374 GCA_035648455.1 Puia sp.
TGCCATCACCCTCGGTACATTCATTTTGTTCGGATATTACCTGATCCAGCTGTTCAATCCGGCCATGCTGGGCATGCTCGGCTGGCTCAGTTTTTTCAGCAGACAACTGAGCTATTTCGTTTTTTATTATATATGCTACTGTCTCCTGGATTCCCGCGGCCGCATCATTTATTTTGTGCGGTTCATGATAGGACTCTCCACACTGCTGGCGCTTTATGCCTGCAAACAACAATGGTTCGGTTATGCCGGATTTGAATTGCGGTGGATAGGAACCGGGGGTGGGCTCGCGTTGCTGCTGCAGGCGGGTATGCTCCGGAAATTTTCCGTGTTTTCTGATCCGGCAACCTCCGGCATTCTCTTTGCCGGCATATCCATTTTGTGCATCATCCTTTTTGTGCGAACGGATCAGAAAAAAGAAAGGATCTGGCTGGGCGCGGCCGGGGTTTTCAACCTGCTGGCATACAGCTACTCCGGTACCCGTACCGCCACCCTGATGATCGTTGCCGGCATAGCCCTGTACTGTCTTTCCACCCTGTATGAAAAAAGGACCGCTCTTTTTATGCTGTTTTCCGTCCTATCCCTGGTCGCACTGCTGTTCATGCCCTATCAGAATGCCATCACCAACCGGATCAAATCAACCTTTCAGGGAACAAAGGACGAATCGGCTGCCGTCCGCGATTTTAACCGGCACCAGGTTCAGCCTTATATCCAGGATCATCCGATTGGCGGCGGCGTATATACCTGTGGATTTGAAGGACCCAAATACAATCACGGACATTATCTGGAATTCCTGCAGCCGGACAGCGGGTATATGAAAACGGTAGCCGAACAGGGAGCCGTGGGGCTGGCTCTGTTGCTGATATTTTATTTCATCATCATGGCATATGGTTTCGGCCGTTTTTTCCGCATGAAAGATCTCCAGATCCAAAATTATTACATAGCGCTGCTGATCATGGTGTTTACTTTAATGGTGGCGCAGTACGGACAAATGGCCATTACCCAATGCCCGGTGATCCTGTTCTTCCATGCTTCGATGATTATTTTTATAAAACTCGCTGATTTCGACAAACCAGTTCAAACCATACCTCTGTTCACCAAACAAAATTAATCGTATGCGATATATTTTAATTTCTTTGCTGCTGCTTTCAGAAAGTCTGGCCGCCCAGCCTCCGGGACTCTATCGTGTGGACAGCGCCCGGCTCACGGATATCCGCGAACATCTTGTACAACTCGCTATTCAGGGCCCCACTTATGAAATGGCTGATCACGCCTCGCTGGCCGCATCCTCGCAGATCACCATTGCAAAATCTGCTTACCTGGGTTTGTTCAGCGCACAGGGGAACATCAATGAGTTTACGGTCAGGAATGCATTCAGCAGCGGAAGCAGTAATAATCAGTATGCCCAGATTTATTATCCGAGGTATAATTTCGGCCTGAATGTTCCGTTTGATATATTTACCCGGACCAAGAACACCGTCAAGATAGCCAAAGAGAATTATTCCATGACCCTGGCGGCAAAAAATGAAAAGTTCCGCGAAATCAAGGCCGATGTGCTGACCAAATATGAAAACTATCTGCTGGCAAAACAACTCGTGGAATTCCAGAGTAAACTAACCCAGAATGAATATGCTCAGTATAAGCGGGCGGAAAGTGATTTTGCGGACAACCTGATTAAACTGGATGATGTGGAAAAGTCCCAGAAAAGTTACATTACGGAACAGGTAAAAAGCCTTTCCCTGCAGAAGGACCTGAACCTGTCGAAAATAGAGATGGAAAAAGTGATTGGCGTAAAAATAGAGGACGTGGAAAAGGGACTTAAATAGGCATTTTCCCAAATGGCCCGGGTTTTGTAATTTTGGGAAAAAGAGGTATATTGTATGGGAGTTAATCTTATCCATTGACTATGAGGCTTTTTTACCTTGTTTTACTTATGGTTTTTTGTTCAGTAACTCAGGTTAAAAGCCAGAACCGGGTTCCCGGTTTCCCCGATCCTGAACCGGCCACGGTTCGGTTTTATCCCAATCCGGCCTCCTCTTATATCACTTTTGACCTTCAAAAAAATTACGGTAAAAACTACAGCATACAGGTCTTCAATTTCCTGGGAAAAAAAGTATATGAGTTTTCTGCGGAAGAACAAAAAACCGTTGTCAACCTCACCGATTTCTTCCGGGGCATTTATATCTTCCAGTTCAAGGATCCGAACGGAAAGATTGTTGAGTCGAATAAGTTTCAGGTGAACAAGTAAGTAATTTTCAAATTAATCCCCCACCTCCACAATCAGGAACTTCAAATAATGTGTATTCTCCATCCCCCGGATAACAGGGTGGTCGGCGGACTGTGTGGAGAAAATAACCTGCCTCAATTTTTTACCGGCATCGCGGGCCGCTGAGTCGATCACTTCCAGAAAATTTTCCGGTGAAACCAGGTTGGTGCAGGATGACGTAACCAGGAATCCCCCGCTGCGCAATAATTTCATTCCCCGCAAATTGATTTCCTTGTAACCGGTCATGGCTTTCTGAATGTTTTCCCGGTTCTTGGTGAATGCCGGCGGATCAAGCATCACCACATCGTATTTCTTTTCTTCCCGGCTCCATTTTTTCAACACATCAAATGCGTTTACGGATTGAAACTCCATTTTATTTTCCAAACCATTGAGGATGGCATTCTGCCTTGCCCCTGCAATGGCTTTCTCTGATATGTCCAGACCGAGTACTGACTTCGCCCCATAATGTGCCGCATGGATCTCAAAAGTGCCGGTATAACAAAAGGCTCCCAGTACATCCGCTCCATGTACGATATGCTGTATGGCCCGCCGGTTATCCTGCTGATCCAGGAAATAGCCGGTCTTCTGCCCGTTTTCCAGGTCCACCAGGAATTTCAGCCCGTTTTCCTGTATAATAATTTCTGTGTTGAAAGGTTCCGATAAAAAGCCTTTCTGCTGAACCAGGCCCTCCAGTTCCCGCACGGGCACATCATTTCTTTCATAGATCTTCTGCGTTTTAAAGAGGGAAGTCAGGGCCTGTACAATGGCCGGTTTCCACCGGTCAATGCCCAGGGAAAGGGTCTGAATAACAAAATGGTCGTTGAATTTATCAATGATCAGGGCGGGAAGGCCGTCGGCTTCCCCAAAAACCAGGCGGCAGTTTTCGGTATACCCGGTCTTTTTACGGTAGTTCCAGGCAGATTCAATCCGGTGAAGGAAAAATTCGTCATTGATCTCTTCATTTTGCCGGCGGGTCAGCAGCCGCACCGTGATCTGGGATCTGGGATTGAAATAACCCTTTCCGACGAATTTCCTGTCCCAGGTAAAAACCGAAACAATATCGCCGGGCTTTGCCTGTTCTTCCGTTTCGGCAATTTCATTAGAAAAAATCCAGGGATGGCCGTTTTCAATGCGACGGCTGATCTTTTTATTTAAAATAACGGGAATCATGCCGCAAATGTAACTGAATACATGACCGTAAGCGGGGCCGGATGAGGACAATTTGTCTCAAATGATCTCTTGGCAGAGAAATTGACAACCTTAACTTTGCCACAATTTCTATAAGATGCAAAAGAAGCCTGAAAATTTTACAGATTCTGCAGATATGGAATCTGCAAGTGAAAGAGAATCAACGATTGATATCAATACCGATGAGAATGTAGCGGGAACGAATCATATGCATGGCGAATCCCTGGACGACTTGCAGGAGAAACTTTCCGCGGAGTTGCAGGAGCAAAAGGATAAATATCTCCGTTTATTTGCCGAATTTGACAACTACAAACGCAGGACCGCCCGCGAAAGGCTGGAACTGATTCAGACAGCGGGAAAAGAGATCATTGTATCTCTGCTGGATACGCTTGATGACTGCGACCGGGCAGAGAAACAACTTCAGCAAAGCGCCGATACAGATGGAACCCGGGAAGGTGTTCTGCTGGTTTTCAATAAATTACGAGCTGTTCTGCAAAGTAAGGGCCTCCGGCCAATGAACAGCATCCACACAGATTTTGATGTTGAAAAACATGAAGCCATCAGCGAAATTCCGGCTCCGTCACCCAAACTGGCGGGCAAGGTGATCGATGAGGTAACCAGGGGTTATTATTTAAATGATAAACTCATCCGATTCGCGAAAGTGATCGTGGGAAAATGAACTGAATTTAATGAAAAGGGATTATTACGAAATACTGGAAATCGAGAAGACGGCCTCTGCGGATGAGATTAAAAAATCCTATCGGAAAGTGGCCATGAAGTTTCACCCGGACCGCAATCCGGGAGACAAGACGGCGGAAGATAAATTCAAGGAGGCCGCCGAAGCGTATGAAGTGCTGAGCGACAGTGAAAAAAAATCCAAATATGACCGGTATGGTCATGCGGGCGTCAATGGCGGCCGCGGTGGTTTTAATGGTGGCGCTGGTATGAATATGGAGGACATCTTCAGCCAGTTCGGCGACGTTTTCGGAGATGATCTTTTCGGAAGTTTTTTTGGCGGCAGGCGGGGAGCTGGACATTCCAGAACCCAGGGCATCCGGGGCAGTAACCTCCGGATCAAAATAAAACTCACGTACGAGGAAATTGCCAAAGGGGTTAATAAGAACATTAAGGTTAAAAAACATGTTCCCTGTACCACCTGTCACGGCAGTGGTGCCAAAGATAATGGCAGCGTGCAGACCTGTACCACCTGTGGTGGCAGTGGCCAGGTACGCCGGGTAAGCAATACCTTTTTAGGTCAAATGCAAACGGT
Organism: Puia sp.; assembly: GCA_035648455.1. Lineage (GTDB taxonomy): Bacteria > Bacteroidota > Bacteroidia > Chitinophagales > Chitinophagaceae > Puia. The sequence continues at coordinate 4,722 of DASRLM010000126.1, forward strand.
CACTACGTGCCCGACCTGTAACGGGGAAGGCAGTATGATCACCGCAAAATGCACGACCTGTAAAGGGGACGGAAGGGTATATGGGGAAGAAGTTGTGAATATCGATATTCCGGCCGGCGTGCAGGAAGGCATGCAATTGAGCGTGACCGGCAAAGGCAATGCGGGAGAACGTGGGGGCCAGCCGGGCGATCTGATCATCCTGATCGAAGAAGAAGCCCATCCGGAATTGCACCGCGATGGTTTGAATGTGGCCTTTGAATTATACATATCCTTCACCGATGCTGTTTTTGGTTTACAGGTGGAAGTGCCCACTATCGATGGCAAGGCCAAGATCCGCATACCTACCGGTACACAAAGCGGAAAGATATTCCGGCTCAAGGGCAAAGGGTTTCCTTCCGTCAATTCTTATGAAAAAGGAGACCAGCTCATTCATGTAAATGTATGGACCCCGACGCAGGTGTCTCCCGAAGAAAAAGTGGTGCTGGATAAGCTGAGTGATTCTCCCAATTTTCAGCCGAAACCGGATAAGAATGAAAAAAGCTTTTTCGATAAAGTGAAGGAAATGTTCAGCTAAAACCGCGGACAAAGCATTTTATTTTTTGCCGAATTATCGCGATCCAGGAATCCGATATAGGAAATGGATAATTCAAACC
>DASRLM010000127.1:0-2301 GCA_035648455.1 Puia sp.
CCCTTACACCTTGAAGCCGGATCCCAGGGCCCAATCTATATAGAATAAATCCTGGCACCTCTATTCCAATGATATCGTGGATACATCAAATGGTCAGTCCAGGTATGTTTCACGGGAAATCGTTAATACCTGTGTTGAACGTATTGTCTTTATGAATGCGGACAGTTTGGTACAATATGATAGTTGCAGCGGACAGTCGCCAGTGATTCGTACAGGCAATTGGATCTGGTATCTGCCCGACGGCTTTTTATTCGCTGAAATCTTTACTGATAGTAGTGATCAATCACATAAGGGAATGTATAATTACACAGGGGATACTTTACAATTCCAGATAGCTCCCGCCCTGGCCTTAGATAGTGCATACACAAAATTTTACCTGCGGATAAGAACCTACACATTTTAATAAACGGCGAACACAAAAGCGTTGCTGCTCATGAACCTGACTACCTGGCTAACAGGCATTATCTCACGCGTTTTAAATCAATGAACCCGCGGTTCACATCGGTGCTGACCAGCTGCACCCGAAGCCGCTGTCCCACATCCAAACCTTCGGAACCGCTGACCAGCTTGCCTTCCACGGGCATTTGCAGCAACCTCACCCATACGCCTTTATCCGTGACCCCCGTTACCATGGCATCGAATTGCTGTCCGATTTTATGCTGCAGCAGCATGGCCGCGGCTGATTTCTCCACCTGCCTTTCAACTTTTTTTGCATCATCCTCCTGTTCCGTACAATGCGCTGCCAGCGCAATCAATTCATCCTGCGCATAGGGAACAGGACCATTGGCTAATGCCGCTTTTAATAATCTCTGGGTGATCAGGTCAGGAAACCGCCGGTTGGGCGCGGTGGAATGCGTATAATCTTTCACGGCCAGTCCGAAATGCCCGGAGGATTGTTCTCCGGGAAATTCAATCAGGTATTCACCGGCTCCCAATAATTTGATGATGCTCAGGGAGAGGTCCGGAAAACGATCTGGATCCGCTTTTTTTTCCGTTAATAAAAACTGATCCAGCGCCTTTGAATCGGGTTGCGCCGGTAAGTTATATTTTTTTTCTGCCGCCAGTTCCACGATACGGTCCCAGCGTTTGGGTGTGCGGACAATCCTGCGCATGGATGGAAATTTCCGGGACGTCAACCAGCGGGCAACGACCCCGTTTGCGGAAATCATGAATTCTTCAATGATGTGTTTGGCGCTGTTGCTTTTTTCAGCTTTCAGGTCGGTGATCTCATCGCCGACAAATACGGGCCGCGCCTCTATCGTTTCAAAATTCAACGCACCCTGTGCAAAACGAAGCGTGTTGAGACTTTTTGCCACTTCATGCTGAAGCCCGATATTCTCATCAAGACCGGGTACCTTGTCAATGGGATCTGGCTTTGGCCCCGTTCCATCCAGCCAGGCCGCCAGGCTGTTATAAGCCAGCTTACAGTGGTTGCGGACCACGGCCCGGTACAGGTTTGAATTTTGCAATGAACCATCGTTGCCTACCTCCATCTCCACCACCAGGGAATAACGGTCCGCATCGGCATTCAGAGAAGTAATCCCGGTAGATAATTTTTCCGGCAACATGGGAAATATGATCGCCGCCGTATAAACGGAAGTGGTATTTTGTTTCGCATGATTATCCAGGGCTGTTCCTTTTTTTACAACGGAATCCACATCGGCCACGGCGACCAGGATTTTCGTAATACCGGCAGTTGAAGGAATAGCCACACTCAGTTGATCCAGATCGCGTGAATCATCATTATCTATGGAACACCAGGCCAGCTGCCGCAGATCCTGCACCGCACCGTCAACTACCACCGGCACTTCATGGATGGTATTCAATTCAGACATTGCCTCTGGAGAAAAATCAGGAAGAAGGCCCCGGTCTGTCATCGCCCTTCTGGCTATTGTTTGCAGGTAGCCGTGTTGCCGGCTATCGTTTGAATTACTCATCCTTTAATTTTTGAATTATACTGTTTTATTTTTTACTTATTTTTTTCTCCAGGAACAGATACCGTTGCCGGTTCTTTTCTGTTTCTGCCCTCGTATGTACATCTACATGCATTACTGTTGCGGGCTTATCCGGAATTACGACCGGCCATTGCGGAAGTCCCAACCCATTCGGATTACCCGTTTTTATAAAATGGACGAAATAGGACTGGAATATTTGCGAGACCAGGTAATCTTCCGGCTGCCAGTTATAAACCTGGTTTGTAGGCAGGTTACCCAGTACATATTCAATTTCAGAAGAATGAGTGGCCCCTTTTGCCGGCGGCGATTTTTCGGGTTCCCGGGTTTCCGGCCGCGGGTGTTCATA
>DASRLM010000128.1:0-2286 GCA_035648455.1 Puia sp.
GCTGTTGGAAAGGGGAAAATCGGGTTTTATTTTGGAATCAGGGAAACATTTTGATTGATCCTTTTGCCATCGCACCGAACCCCCTTGAAAATGAACATTTATGACTTTTAAAGAAAGGTATGGTCCCATGGCACTTGTAGCCGGCGCCTCAGAGGGAATGGGAGCCGCTTTTGCCCATGCACTTGCCAAACAGGGATTGAACCTGGTACTCGTTGCCAGGAGAAAAAAAACCTCGAATCTATGGCGCGGGAATTATCCAGTCAATATTCCATTGAGGCCTTTCCTGTCAGTTGTGATCTTGCTACACCCGATGCCACCGGGCAAATAAGGGATGCTATTGGCGACCGGATGATTAATTTCATGGTTTATAATGCAGCCCTCTCCCATATCGGTCCATTTCTGAACAAACCCGTATCGGAACATATTCAAATAGCCGAAGTAAACATGCTCACACCCATGAAGATGCTTCAAAAAATCCCCAAATCTTTAGACTTGAGGATTCATTTACTGAAACAGGGGATATGGCCCGGGTAAAATTATACCGGGATTCTCCAGCCATCCCTGTAATCCCTTTTTACAAATTGATTGGCTTCATCAAAATTGGTAATCCGCATTTCCCTGGCATCCCACAGCAGTCTCTTTCTTCCCGGGTTATCGGGATCGGAGTCTTTCAGTTTCTTACTATTCTCCAGGCCCCAGCTTCTGATGGCCAGGTTGCCGATGAGGATACTTTCGGTAAAAGGACCTGCGTATTCGAACGGCGAACTGGTTGTGGCGTTGCCAAAACCGGCGATACAGGCGTTTACCCATTGCAGGTAGTGCCCTTCGGGAACACGGGCAATGGTCTTCGGCGGCATCGTTGTTTCGGCCATTAATCTGGAAGGTAATAAGCGCGGCTTCTCGCCATAGCAATCCACCATGAGTTTTCCTTTTGTCCCGATGAACAGCGCACCGCCATCGTCTCCGCCAAACTGTTCTCCCGGCAATAATTCTTCCGGAAGCGGTGGCAGCAGACCGCCATCGTACCAGGAAACGCGTATCTCACCTTTACCGTCTTTGCGGGGATATTTTAAATGGATCATGGAAGCGGCAGGATATCCATCGGGATATTTTGCTTCTTTCCCATCCGTCAGCCAGCTGGTGGGAATGCTGCATTCCACCTCTGTAGGGAAATCAATGGGCAGCAACCGGAATACGGGGTCCATCATGTGACAGGCCATATCACCGAGCGCGCCGGTGCCAAAAGCATTCCATCCGCGCCAGCTCCAGGGATGATAGGCCGGGTTGTAGTCGATATATTTTGCCGGGCCCAGCCAGAGATTCCAGTCCAGTTCTTTGGGCACATCATAATGACCGGTGGGGGTGGGCAGGCCCTGTGGCCAGATGGGCCGGTTGGTCCATACCTGCACGGTATGCACATCGCCGATCATGCCGGCATCATACATTTCCTTTGCCTGGCGAACGCCATCGCTGGAACCGCCCTGGTTACCCATCTGCGTGATCACTTTGTATTTCTTCGCGGCCTCGGCCATTAAACGCGCCTCATAGATGTCATGCGTGAGTGGTTTCTGGCAGTAGACATGTTTACCCAGCTGCATGACGGACAGGGCGGCAATGGCATGAATGTTATCCGGAGTGGAAACCGAAGAGGCATCAATATTTTTATGTTCCTTATCCAGCATTTCCCGGAAGTCCTTGTAGAATTTGGCTTTGGGAAAGCGTTTCCTGGAATTCGCGGAGCGGTTATCATCCACATCACAAAGCGCCACGACATTTACTTTCGGGCTTTCAGAAAAATGTTTAAGATCATCCTCACCCTTTCCGCCGGCGCCGATGGCGGATATGTTGAGTTTATCACTGGGTGCAATGAAACCGCGGCCCAATACATGACGCGGAACGATCGTGACGGCGCCCATGGCAAGCGAAGCGTTCCGGACAAAATTCCTTCTGGAGATTCCCTTTTTTTCAATCTTCATAACTGGTTTATTTGGGTTTATGTTTAAAGTTAATTAAATTCTGAACTGCCGGTTAAAAAAAATGATCGCTATTCAAATAAGGATAAAACAGCTTAAAAAAATTATATTTGCAGATAATAAACTCTGGGTGTTATGAAAGGCATTAGCTATGTTACTGATGAGCAGAACAAAAAGGTGGCTGTTCAGATCGAGCTCAAATTGCTTGAAAGATATGATGAGCAGATGGAGGATCTGATCGATGGCATTATTGCAGAATCGCGTAGAGACGAGCAGCGGGTGCCCTTGAGTAAAGTGATCCGTAATCTTAAAC
>DASRLM010000129.1:0-13798 GCA_035648455.1 Puia sp.
CCCCATCTCCCCCGTCCGGACCCGCCAGGGCGTTGTATTTGGTGCGTAAGAAATGCCTGATTCCGGCACCACCGTGCCCGCTGCGACAGAAAACCCTGATTTGATCTACAAAATTGCTTTTTTCCACTGGATAATTTCGGTCAGCAAAGATAGCTGAATAGGGGTTTACTTGTCCACCAGCAAACGGCTAACCAGGGCCGTCCACCCGGTCTGGTGCGATGCGCCCAGCCCAAGGCCCGTGTCGCCATGAAAATATTCAAAAAAGAGGATATAGTCCCTGAAATGGGGGTCCGATTGAAGCAGGGGATTGTTGCCGTATATCGGCCGGTTCCCGTTTTGATCCCGGGTAAACAGGGAAACCACTCTTTCGGCCAGTTTGGCGGAAATTTCTTTCAAAGAAAAGAAGTTCCCCGAATGGGTTGGGTATTCCACCCTGAATTCATCCCCGTAGTAATCATGAAAGCGTTTCAGGGATTCGATGATCAGGAAATTCGCCGGCATCCATACCGGTCCCCGCCAATTGGAATTGCCGCCGAAAAGCGGAATATCCGATTCGCCGGGTGTGTATTTAATGGAGAATTGGGTGCCGTCGATATCCAGAACATAAGGATGTTCCTCGTGGTATTTAGACAGTGCCCGGATACCATGATCACTCAGGAATTCGGTTTCGTCCAGCATACGGTACAGGATTTTCTTCATGCGGTGTCCACGCAGCAGGGACAATAAATGTTTTTCGTCCTTTCCTTTTACGCCCCAACGGGATACCAGGTTGGCCATTTCGGGCCGGTTCGTTAAAAACCACCGCAGCCTTTCCGCAAAATCCTTTTGTGAATTCAGCAGCTCATCATCAATCACTTCCACGACCATCAGCGGGATGATGCCTACCATGGATCTTACCTTTAATTTTTCAGGTTTTGATCCGGGTTTTCTCAGCACATCATAAAAAAACCCATCTTCTTCATCCCAGAGATCGGTATTGGCATCTCCCTTTCCGGCCATCGCATAGGCGATGTACAGGAAGTGCTCAAAGAATTTGGTGGCCATGTCCTGATAGACCGGATTGGTTTTGGCAAGCTCCAGGGAAATGCGCATCATATTCAAGGAGTACAGACACATCCAGCTTGTGGAATCGGATTGTTCCAGCAGGGAACCGTCGGGGAGGGTCGCATTGCGGTCGAAAACCCCGATATTATCCATGCCGAGAAAACCGCCCTCAAATATATTATTGCCTTCCTTATCCTTGCGGTTCACCCACCAGGTAAAGTTGAGCAGCAGTTTCAGAAATACGGTTTCCAGAAACTTCGTATCCCCCTTTCCTGTTGCCGCCTTATCCGTTTCATACACTTTCCAGGTGGCCCAGGCATGGACAGGAGGATTTACGTCGGAGAAGGTCCATTCATAAGCAGGAAACTGTCCGCTGGGATGCATATACCATTCATGTGTGAGCATGGTCAGCTGCTGTTTGGCAAATCGCGAATCGATGCTGGCAAAACAGATGCAGTGGAATGCCCAGTCCCAGGCCGCGAACCAGGGGTATTCCCAGGTATCGGGCATGGAGATGACATCGGAATTATTCAGATGAACCCATTGATGGTCTCTTCCTTTCATCCTTTCTGCCGGTGGTTCGGGCCCTGCGGGATCTCCTGCCAGCCATTTTTTCACATTGAAATAATAATATTGCTTGCTCCAGATCATGCCGGCAAAAGCCTGCCGGTGAATCTGTTTCAGCTCATCTCGGGATATATTCTGCTGCAACTCCCGGTAATAGAGATCCGTTTCTGAAATCCGGTCCCCAAAAATTTTTTCAAAACTTTCAAAGGGTTGGTCCATTTTATCCGGACAGAGCCGCAAACGGATCACCTCCGGCCTGCCCGGAGTAATCAGTCTTTTATAATGAATGGCTGCTTTGGTGCCGGTTTTAGCCGGGTTGACCGATTTTCCGCCCCCGATAATATAATCGTTGATCCCGTCTTTGAAAAAGGTAAGGCCGCCGGGGGAATTATAGAGCTTGGCTGTATTGGTCTCATTGTCACAAAATAGTATTTCATCCGGCGCTTCCGCATGCAATACGGGATTGCCCACGCCGGGGTGATGCAGACTGATGGCTTGCGGAATGTTGCCGTCCAACACGGGTTTCCCGTTACCGTTCGGATAACCCCAGGCCCAGGTATTCCGGAACCAGACCGTGGGTAAAACGTGTATTGGCGCGGGTTCCGTTCCGCGGTTGTATACCGTTATCTTCATCAGGATGTCGTCAGGAGATGCCTTTGCATATTCAATGAAAACATCAAAATATTTATTCCCGTTAAAGATGCCCGTATCCTGCAGTTCAAATTCCGGATCCTTTCTGCTGCGGCGCTGGTTCTCCTCCAGTAAAGTTTTATAGGGGAATTCCTGCTGCGGATATTTATACAGCATTTTCAGGTAAGCGTGTGTTGGCGTGGCGTCGAGGTAATAGTATAGTTCCTTGACATCTTCTCCGTGGTTCCCATCCGGGCCACCCAGGCCGAAGAGCCTTTCTTTCAGTATCGGATCGCGGGTGTTCCAGAGACTAACGGCAAGGCATACCTGTAGATTACTGTCGCTGATACCGCCGAGACCTTCTTCGCCCCAGCGCCAGGCTTTGCTGCGGGCCATATCGTGGGAAGTATACGACCAGGGCTGGCCGTCTGCGCTGTAGTCTTCCCGCACGGTTGACCATTGACGCTCGCTCAGGTAGGGTCCCCATTTTTTCCAGGCGGGATCGGGAAGCCGTTCGTTTTCTGCATTCATGTATTCCGGTTAAAGCACAGCAGGTTAACGGTAAATCTTATCGATGTACTGTTGGTATTTTTCGACGATCACTTTTCTCTTGATGCTCATTTTCGGGGTGAGTTCACCGGTCTCAATACTCCATTCGCGGGGAAGCAGTTCAAATCTTTTAACCTGCTCCACATGATTGAATTGCTGGTTGTACTGATCCACTATTTCCCTGTAGAAGGCAATCACGGCTGCATTTTCAATGATGGACGCATTCGAGTCCGCCGGGATCCCGTGTTCCCTGCACCAATCCCCGATCTGGTTAAAGGCGGGTACGATCAGGGCGCCTACGAATTTTTTTTCGGCTCCGACAACAATAGCCTGTTCGATGAAGCGGGATTCTTTAAGCTTGTTCTCAATGGCCGCAGGGGCAACATATTTTCCTCCGCTGGTTTTAAACAATTCTTTTTTCCGGTCGGTGATGCGCAAAAACTTCCCGTCTTCAAACTGCCCGATATCTCCCGTATGAAGCCAGCCGTCAATAACGGATTCGGCTGTAAGGTCAGGTCGTTTGAAATAACCTTTCATCACACTGGGCCCTTTAACGCAAATTTCCCCGTCGGGTTCCAGCCGGACCTCCATACCATTGACCACGGGGCCGACGGTTCCGAGCTTACACAAACCTTTTCCCCGGCGGTTGACGGAAATGACAGGTGAATTCTCTGTTGGGCCATAACCTTCATATATGGGAATTCCCGCGCCCGTGAATATGCGCAATAACCTTTCCTGGCAGGCGGCGCCGCCGGTAATGATGTATTTGATGTTGTTGCCCAGCGCTTCGCGCCATTTACTGAACACCAGTTTGTTGGCAATGGACAACTGGAAATTGTACCAGAAACCCGGGCTGATATTATTGTCGTATTGCTTACCCAGACTAACGGCCCAGAAAAATAATGATCTTTTAAAACCCTTTAGCGCCGCGCCTTTGGCCATTATCCGCTCAAACACTTTTTCGAGTAAACGGGGAACGGTACAAAAAAGATCCGGTTTTATCTCCAGGAGATTGGCGCCGATGGTTTCCAGGCTTTCCGCATAATAAATGCCATTGCCGCTGTAGAGATAGATGTAACTCACCATCTTTTCAAAAATGTGGTTGAGGGGCAAAAAACTCAACGCTTTGAAATGCGGACGGTCCTCGAAAGGGAAACTCTCTTTCGACAGAAATACATTGCTCAGGATATTATGATGGGTGAGCATCACGCCCTTGGGGGTACCCGTAGTGCCGGAAGTGTAAATGATCGTGGCCAGATGATCCGGAAGAATGTTCCTGCTGATGGATTCCACCTGCTGTAGCAGGGCCGGGTTTGCCAGATCAGAGACCTTCGACCAATGAGCCGCTTCTTGGATCTGATCAAAAGTATATATATTTTTTATGGACGGTACCCTGGGTTGGATGGCCACTATTTTCCGGTACAGTTCCTCGCTGCTGACAAATACGTATTTTACCGATGCATCCTGAAAAATGAATTCGATTTCCAGCGGATTGGTGGTGGGGTAAATGGGAACCAGCACGGCTCCCAGTTTTTGCACGGCCATATCGGTGGTAAGCCATTCCGCCCTGTTATTTGAAATGATCCCGATCTTATCCTGATTTTCAACCGTCATGTCGTTGCCGGATACCCCGAGGGACAGAAGTCCTGCTGCGAGCCTGTTCACCGACTGTTCCACATCCTTTGTGCTGTAGGTATGCCAGGCTCCATTTTCTTTAGCGGCAAGCATATCTTCCTTGGGAAAATTTTCCAGCTGGTAAGCGATGCAGTCAAACAGTCGCGTGGGTTTGATCATGTATAATCATTTAGCCAAAGCGGCGTGATAGTTCTGTCCGGGGGGCACTTTAAACACTCTTCCTTTTTGAAAGTTAATGAAACGGTTGTATTCGTCCTCATGCTGGGCGGTCCAGCTTTGAAAAGCGGAAAGTCCCATGTTGGCGCCGAATACCCATTGGTTATAGGCGTTAAAGATTCCCAGTTTCATCAGTTGCTGCTCATATTCAAAAAGGTGAAAAGGGAATTTTCCGGCATATTTATCGAACCATTCCAATATGAACTTGCTGCGCAGGATGCTGAGGGATTCCAGGGAAATGCCCAGTGAAACGGAAGCCGACTGATCATTCATGGTATTCAGATAGGCGGCCACAAAAGGATTTTTATTCGCCACTGATTTGGGTGCCTTCAGGTCGAGGAATAATTTTTTATAAGCATCCACCAGCAGGCTTTTTATTTCCGGCGTTCTGCGGCTGTAACTTTCGAGGTTGATGAAGATTTCCCCGTAGACCAGGCTCCATACCTTATCGTAGGTATAATAATAATATTTGCAGGCATTGTAGTAGTTGGATGAATAGGAGGGATCCACTTCAATGCCCTTTTCCCATAAACGGATGGCCTCGGGATCTTCTTTGGTCCAGAGAATTTCACCGTACTCATTGTAAAGCTCTCCGCTATTCGGAAATTTTTTAATGCCCTGGCGATACATTTTATCGGCTTCCTTCTTCTCCTCAATGGCTTTATAGGCCATACCCAGGATCTGATAACACTGTTCATCTGCATCTTTCCTATCTATGAGTTTTCTACCCGCTTCCACGGAAGCGCTGTAATTTTTTTGCAGATAGTAAGTGAATGCCAGGTCCTTTTGCATAGCCAGGTTCGATGGATCTTCCTTCAGGGCATTGCTCAGCACAATGATCGCATTGGGATAATCCCCGCTCCACATAAAATTTTTGGCCACTTTATGCAGTGAATCCGCCGTTTGACTGAAGGCGGAAATGCAGAGAAGACAGAGAGCGGCAAAAAACAGGACTTTTTTCATGCCATGAATATAGACCGAACGCATAAAAGAAACGGCTTCCGGCTTGATTAAATTGTTCCGCAAAAATACAAATGCTTAGCGGATCAGGTGTGTTAACAGCCCGTCCCGGAGTTTGGGTTCGAACCACGTACTTTTTGGGGGCATAATCTGGCCACTGTCCGCAATATCAAACAACTGATCCATGCTGACCGGGTAAAGACTGAAGGCAATTTTCATGTTCCCTTCATCCACTCTTTTTTCCAGTTCCTTTAAACCCCGCATACCACCCACAAAGTCGATCCGGGTATCGGTCCTTGGATCCCCTATGCCCAGTAACGGACCGAGGATATTTTCCTGGAGTATGGTCACGTCCAGTATTCCGATGGGATCATTACGGTAGCTGTTTTCTCTGGCCTCCAGCTGATACCAGCTGCCGTCCAGATACATTCCGAAAGTATGGAGACGGTCCGGGGAAAAGGCCGTTTTCGATTTTTCAACCCTGAAATCTTTGTTAAGCTTTTCCAGCAAGGCTTCCGGTTTTAATCCATGGAGGTCCTTCACCACCCGGTTATAATCCATGATCCGCAGTTCATCTGAGGGGAAAAGAGTGGTCAGAAAATAATCCGCTTCCGGAGAAACGGCTGCTCCCGCGGATTGTTTTACCCTGGCGGCCGAAGCTGCCCGGTGATGTCCGTCAGCGATATAGGTAAACGGGATCTCTTCTTTAAAAATATGGCTGATCTGCTGAATAGTTTCCGGTTGATCGATCACCCAGATCACATGGCCGATCCCATCTCCGGCAGTGAAATCATAAACGGGCTTATGGGTTTTCTTCCAGGAACCGATAAGATCGCTGAAAGTTTGATGAGATTTAAATGCCAGAAAAACATTTCCGGTCTGGGCGCCGGTGATCCGCATGTGGTTGATGCGGTCCAGTTCTTTTTCCGGCCGGGTCAGTTCATGTTTTTTAATGATGTCATTTTCATAATCCGCAACGGAACTTACGCCTACCAGGCCGGTCTGGCTCCTGCCACTCATGGTCAGCTGATAGATATAATAAAAGGGCCTTTCATCCTGAAATAAAATTTTCCGGTCGCGGAAGATGAAAAGATTGTCCTCTGCTTTACGGTACACTTTTTCGCTGTGGATATCTGTTTCGTCCGGCAGATCAATTTCTGCTTTGGTGATGTGCAGGAAAGAGTACGGGTTGTTGCCGGCAGCAACTTTTGCTTCGGCACTGTTCAGCACATCATACGGTGGAGATGCAACCTGAGCAGCGAGCGCCGGCTGTGGCCTGAGTGCACGGAAGGGAGAAATAATTGCCATACAGGATTAAAATTATAGTTCGTTGATCAGGGCGGTGAGTGCCTGTACACTTTCCAGGGGCAAGGCATTATACAGGGAAACCCGGAATCCGCCTACGCTGCGGTGGCCTTTCACACCCACCATACCGGTCTGCTGGCAGGCGTCCAGGAATTTTTTTTCCAGGGAGGGTTCCGGGATGAGAAATACCACGTTCATGCGGCTGCGGTCTTCTTTGGCAACGGGAAGTTCAAAACCCTGTTTTTCCTCCAGCGTTTTATACAGGAGACTGGCTTTTGCCTTATTTATTTTTTCAATTCCTTCCACACCGCCCTGCTTTTTCAGCCAGCGGAGGGTAAGCAGGCAAACATAGATCGCAAATACGGGTGGTGTGTTCAGCATGGAGCCGGCCTCGATATGCTGGCGGTAATCCATCATACCCGGCAGTTTGCGGTTTACTTTGCCGAGAATGTCCTGGCGAAGGACCACCATATTCACGCCAGCGGCGCCGATGTTCTTCTGGGCACCGGCATAGATCATGGCAAAGCGGTTGAAATCCATCGCATGGCTCAGTATGTCGCTGCTCATATCAGCCACCAGGGGAATGTTGGTTTCCGGTATGTTAAACATTTCCGTTCCTTCGATTGTGTTGTTCGTGGTATAGTGAAAATATTTTGCATCCGCCGGAATAGAATAGCCCTTGGGAATATAGGTATAGTTTTTATCTTTTGAAGAAGCAACCACATTCACCTGTCCGAATATTTTTGCTTCTTTGATGGCCTTGGATCCCCAGACGCCACAGTCCAGGTAGGCTGCGGTTTCGTTCTCATTCAACAGGTTCATGGGAATCTGAAAGAACTGGGTGGTGGCGCCGCCGTGCAGGAACAATACGGAATGATCCTTGTCCAGGTGCATCAGTTCCTTCGTAAGACTGATCGCTTCGTCCATCACGGATTGAAACAGGGGCGTTCTGTGTCCGATCTCCAGGATGGAGAGTCCGGTGTCCCTGAAATTCAGGATGGCGCGGCTCGCCTCTTCAAAAACTTCTTTGGGTAAAATGCTGGGCCCTGCATTGAAATTGTGCTTCATCGGTCAGAATTTATCTTGAAAGAGTTGCAAAATTACGAAAACCGGGTCTGCCGGATGCCTTTTCGGCGGTCTTTTTATGGCTGACGGGGATATTCATAATTTAAAACAACCCATCATTCTTCACAATCCCGTCCCTGCACTTTTCCTTTTTTCCATTCCAGGTTGAGTGTCTGGTAATCATTTTTCTCGGCCAGGGTGAGGCTGTCGTGAAACAGGTGATCCAGCGGAGGCTGGCCTGCGTTTACCCAGGCGGTATACCAGAATGAGGCTACGGACAAAATGGACTGCCGCATGCGCCGTTCGATCATATTATTCAGCTCATTGTTGTACAGGGTGGCGTAAGCGGTGGAATATTGCCGGACAAGCAGTCCCTTGCGGTCTTCGAACGCGTATTTCTGATCGGCCCGCATCCGGAAGCTCACTTCGCGCTCACATCGGAGCACCGTATCGGCTGCGGCGGCACTTTCGAGGAGGCGCGACCAGATAAAAGCGCCCGGGTCGGGAATGTAGACCGCTTTGCCAATAAAGAAATCCCATTTTTGCTCCGCAAATAATTCCGGTATGCGCGATTCCCAGAATGCATGAATGCCCTGCTGGTTTGTGAGTTGGCCGTTGTGGTTGCTGCAGGCATGCAGGGGAACGTGCGCATCGGCAATATAATGACCGATCTCGGCGGAATATTTCAGAATGAAATGGCGATCCTTGTCGCGAAAAGCCTTTGTCAACCTGCCCAGCATGGTTTGCACCCACCAGGGAACGATGCCATAGGCCAGCAGCGTATCCGCAGAAAATTTTTCCACGGCTGCTTTGTAATTGTGCGGCAGGTCATGGAATGGATAAACACCATAGTGGTCAATATCCATGAAATGATGTGCCCCTTCCGAGGCCACGGCATATCTTCTTTTATCCGGATCAACCGCGTGTTCGGTCAGGTAACCGATATTCTCTTTATAGAGGATCATCATCTGCGGTGGCAGTAGAAAAACTGCATGATAGTTGATCTGTTCGTGCATATAAAAACCCCAGCAATGCACCTGCAGGTAAAGCAACAGGCCGGCAAAACATAGCATTCCCTTTTTCATAAAATAATTTGAATGCTGCTAACCGGGCCCGAACCTGAAAATGTATATCCCTTGTCAGGGATATGGAATAAAATGCACTATTCTTCTATCTGGGTAACCCCTCCGGAGATCGCGAATTTCATGGCATCCGTAGAACTGATGTCGGTGATGAGACGCACCCTTTCTTTTTTTACAAAATACAGATGGCCGGCAAAGGCATAGGATTGGGGGATATATACGGAGATGTATTCCTGCAGACCGAATTCCGTGAGTTCTTCATGGGTGATGAAACCGATCCGCCAGATATCCGGGGATTCGATGGCTACCAGCACGGCACGGTCAAATTTTCTTTTATTCCCCGCAAAAGCCTCAAAAAAATCTTTGATGGTGGTGTAGATGATCTTGATGCCTGGTGTTTTTTCCAGGATATTATCGAACAGCTCAACCATTTTACTCACAATAAAAGAGGAAGAAACGTACCCGACAATCAGGACGACGCCGATCACCACGATAAAGCCCAGTCCGGGCACCCTTCTTGGCTCACCACTTTCATCCAAAGCCAGCCTGGGGAAAAGCCGGTGAATAAAATCCGGGAGGATGCTGTCAATCCAGTTAAACAAGGATAAAACCGCCCAGAGGGTGATGGTGATGGGCGCCAGGATGATCAGCCCCTGAAGAAAATACTTAAACAGTTTACCCGCAAAGGATTTGAATTTCATGAGCAGAGGTTTGTGATCCAAAAGTAAACAAACATTAACCGGAGGCCATGGTTAAAACACGGTCTGATCGGGAGGCCGTCACCCGATTTGTAAAAAAACAAAAAATTCTGCTTGGAAACTTTGGTAACGAAAAAAGTTTCTGTAGTTTTGTGCCCCTCATGAGGAGTTAGAAAAAATGGAAAACAAAGAAAAATCTGAAAACAGGGAAAGGATCCTTATCAAGGCGACGGACCTGTTCATGCGTTATGGGATCCGGTCGATCACCATGGATGATATCGCTACGCAATTGGGCATAAGCAAAAAAACGATCTACCAGTTCTTTACCGATAAGGACGAGATGGTGGAAGCTGTGGTGGATGACGAAATAAAGGAGAACGAGGAGACCTGCAGGCAATTCAAGGCCGATGCGGAAAACGCGGTACAGGAAGTGTTCCTGGCGATGGAGAATATGCAGAAAATGCTGAAAACCATGAACCCGCAGCTGATGTACGATCTGGAAAAACACCATCAGGGAGCTTTCCGCCGGTTGAAACAGTATAAATATCAGTTCCTGTACACCATGATCAAGGAAAACCTGGAACGGGGTCAGCATGAGGACCTTTACCGCGGCGACCTCAATCCGGACATCACCATCCGCCACCGCATCGAAACGGCGTTCATGATTTTTAATCAGGATGCCTTTCCGCAGAATAAGTTTCCCATGATCCAGACCTGCCACGAACTGGCCCTGCTTTTCCTGCACAGCATTTGTAATGTGAAAGGGAAAAAGCTGATTGACCAATATTTAAATGAAAGACATAAATCAACGCAACATGAGTCCAAGAGTTTATAAAGCTGTCGCCCTGTTTTTTCTGCTGGTCACCGTGGCCGGAATAAATTCCCTGAAGGCACAGGAGATCCGTTCCCTGACCATACAGGAGGCAATTTCCCTGGCAAAGAAAAATAACCTGTCAGTAAAAACGGCCCTGATCAATCTGCAGCTTCAGGAACAGACCAACAAAGCGATCACCGCACAGGCACTCCCTTCCATTTCAGGAACCGCCGGTACCACAGAATTCTTCCAGTCGCCCGTCACCATTGTTCCGGGAGAATTCTTCGGCGGCGCGCCCGGATCCACCATTGCAGTCAGCTTTCAACCCAAATACAGCGCCAGCGCCGGGGTGCAGTTGAACCAGGCCGTATTTGACGGACAGGTATTTGTTGGGTTAAAAGCCAGGAAAGTATCCATTGATTATTATCAGAAAGCCGTTGACCTGACGGTTGAATCCATCACGGTAAATGTTTATAAAGTATACTATCAGCTGGTGGTGAGCAAAACCCAGATGAAACTCATTGACGCGAATATAGAAAGAGCGGAAAAATTGCTGAAGGATACCCGTGCCATGTACAACAACGGATTTGCTGAAAAGCTGGACGTGGACAAAGCAACGGTGCAACTGGCCAATCTGCAAACCACCAGGGCCAATACCGAAACCGATATTACGAACGGTTACCTCGGCCTGAAATACCTGATCGGAATTCCATCAGCGGATTCTGTGAGCCTGGCCACGGATTTTAACGAGGATGATCTGAAACAGGCGATCCCGCTGGATTCGGGTTACCGGTATGAGAACCGGTTCGACTATCAGGGACTGCAGATCTCCAAGGAACTATCGGAATACGATGTCAAACGGTATAAAGCGCTTTATTATCCCAAACTGAGCATCACGGGCGCATACCAGAAAAATGCATACAACAACAATTACGATTTCTTTACCAAAAGCGGAAACTGGTACTCTACTTCTTATGCGGGTTTTTCACTCACTGTCCCCATTTTCAGCGGCTTTGAAAAAAATGCCAATCTGAAGAAAGCGAAAATCCAGGCGAACCTGGTGGAAAACCAAATCGAAAATCTAAAACTCAATATTGACTACGAGGTGAGGCAGGCGCGGAATAATTTCTTTTCCGCCATTGGAACGATGGATAATCAGCGCGGAAATAGCGCCCTCGCGGAATCGGTATATGACCAGACCAAGAAGAAATTTGAATCGGGGCTGGCTTCCAATACGGATCTGACCAAGGCGCAGACTGACCTGATTGAGGCACAAACCAATTACATCAATGCTTTATATAGAGCCGTTATCGCTAAAATAGATTATCTGAAAGCCATCGGTAAAATTTAAAACGCCAAACAAAACCTTTTATGAATAAGATTTTATTATCAGCTGTGCTTACCGGTACCCTGCTTATCGCATCCTGCGGACATGCTGTTGATCCGGTTGCCAGGAAAAAAGCGGACCTGCAAAAATTAAAGGATGCCCAGTCGGATCTCAGTAAAAAGATCCAGTCTGCGGAAGACGAACTGGCCAAACTGGACACCTCATCCGCAAAAAAGGAAAAAACCAAACTGGTTGCCGTTCAGGCCGTCTCGCCCATCAGCTTCACGCATTTTATCGACCTGCAGGGCAAGATTGATGCCCTGAATATTGCTTATGTAACACCCCGGAACGGAGGTGGTGGACAGGTGAAGGCCATCTATGTAAAAAAAGGGGACCTGGTGAAGAAGGGCCAACTGCTGCTAAAACTGGACGATGCCCTGCTTCAACAGCAGCTTCTCCAGGCCAAACAGCAATTGTCCTTCGCGCAGAACCTGTATGAAAGAAGAAAAAACCTCTGGGCAGAAAAGATCGGTACCGAAGTGGAACTGGTAACGGCAAAAAACCAGGTTGACCAGGCACAGCGCCAGGTGGACATTGTTAATCAGCAGATTGACCTGACCAAAGTATACGCCGACATCAGTGGTGTTGCAGATGACGTGAACATCCGTCTCGGGGAATTCTTCAACGGGAACAATCAGATTAAAATCGTAAACACCAGCGATCTGAAGGCCGTTGCCCAGGTTCCCGAAAATTATCTGAGCAAGGTGAAAGTGGGCAGCAATGTGAAAGTGATCATTCCGGAACTGAATAACAAAACCATTCAGACCAAAGTTTCCGTGGCCGGAAACCTCATCGATCCCGCCACCCGCAGTTTTTTTGTTGAAGCTAAACTTCCCTATGAAAGGGGTTTTTATCCCAATCAGGTGGCGCTGGTCAGGATCCAGGATTATTCGGCCAAAGATGCCCTTACCATACCGGTGAACACCTTACAGAATGACGATAAGGGAAAATATGTTATGGTGGCGGAAAAGTCAGGCGACCGCCTGGTAGCGCGTAAAAAACAGGTAACCATCGGACAGGTGTATGAAGATAAAATTGAGATCAAATCGGGCATCAGTAAAGGAGACAGCATTGTTACAGACGGATACCAGGGCCTTTATGACGGCCAGCCTATAACTACCCAGATCCTTTGATCTGCGGGCCTCTGCATTAATCAACATCAGAATTACTTTTTATGAGCGCATTGGAAAATTTAACGGGGAAGATGAAGGAGTTCAAACCCACCAGCTGGGCCATCAATAATAAAACTTCCATTTACCTGCTGATCCTATTTGTCAGTATCCTCGGTGTATTTACTTTTTTAACTACACCCAAGGAGCAGTTCCCGGATATCGTCATTCCCACCATCTATGTTCAAACCACCTATGTGGGGAATTCACCGAAAGACATTGAAAACCTTGTAACGCGTCCCATTGAAAAGCAGATCAAGGGGATTACCGGCGCCAAGATCAATAAAATGACCAGTACTTCGGTCCAGGATTTTTCCGCCATAATCGTGGAATTTGAAACAGATGTCAAGACCGATGTTGCACTGCAGAAAGTAAAGGATGCGGTAGACAAGTCCAAAACCGATCTGCCCACCGATCTCACCGCACAGCCAAACGTGGTGGAAGTAAGTCTTTCTGATCTGCCGATCATGTACGTCAATGTAAGCGGTGACTATGATATGCAGCATCTGAAAAAATTTGCCGACGACCTGAAAGATAAACTGGAAGAACTTTCCGAGATCAACCGGGTGGATGAAGTGGGTGCACCGGAACGCGAATTCCAGATCAATGTGGATAATTTCAAGATGCAGAGCGCCAACATCACCTTCAATGATATTTCCAATGCGGTGGCTGCCGAG
>DASRLM010000130.1:0-2539 GCA_035648455.1 Puia sp.
CCTCACTTTCCTCAAACACGCGAAACTGTATCAACTACAAAAAACACAGGCATAATAAGGACTACCTTTGCCTAAAATAACTAACCATGGCTGGCAGACCCGGAATGATATGGAGTATCCTCACCCAAAAATGCCCCCATTGCCGGCGGGGCGCCATGTTTACCAACCCCAATCCCTGGAAACTGAAAGAAATGACGAAAATGCCGCAACATTGCCCGGTATGCGGCCAGCTTTTTGAGCTGGAAGTCGGTTTCTGGTATGGAACCGCCTATGTCAGTTATCTGCTCACCGTGGTTTTCTCCGGATTAAGTTTTGTACTGTGGTGGCTGACCATCGGATTTTCCCTGAAGGACGACCGGTTCTTCTGGTGGCTTGGAATAAATGGGGTTTTGCTGCTGGCCATGCAACCCTGGTTCATGCGGGTCAGCCGGTCCCTCTATCTGTATTTCTTTGTCAGCTATGATGAAAATTATGATACGGCCCCTACAAAAACTTTCGATTATTCCTCTGAAGATTTCTTTCTGAAAAAAGAAGATCCGCTCAAATAGTACAAATAAAAAAGCCAGGAAAAATCCCGGCCTGTGGTGAGTATGATAGGGGTTAGTAAGTTCCTATAACGCAGAATTGTAAGGAATATTATATACTATATCCCGGATTTCAAAGATCCCCCAACCGGAATATTTCTTTCACCCTCACCCCTTTTTCCGTTTGCTGTACCGTACAACATTCATTTTCCGGGTCGTGCTCGAAAAAAAGAACAAAATCCTTCTCCACGGCCTCGGCCAAAAAAGATTTCTTTTCCCGGAGCGTCTTCATGGGAAACATATCATAGGCCATCACGTAAGGAATCGGCAAGTGGCCGGCCGAAGGGAAAAGATCGGCCACAAAAACAATCGTTCTTCCTTTGTAAGTAAGCTGTGGAAGCATCATGCTTTCGGTATGTCCGCCCACAAACCGGATCTGAAATCCAGGTAAAAAATCCGCGATGGGCAACCGGTCCCCTGATGATGTTTCCGGAACGGGGATCATCTTTAACTGTCCGCTTTCCCGGATGGGAAGAATATTCTCCTTAAGAAAAGAAGCCTTCTCCCGGTCATTCGGCTCCACGGCCCATTGCCAGTGGTTTTCGTTGCTCCAATACGTTGCCCCGGGAAATGCCGGGATCAGCCGGTCACCGTCGCGGATGATACTTCCCCCGCAGTGATCAAAATGCAAATGGGTCAGGAACACATCCGTGATGTCTTCCTTCCGGAATCCTTTTTTCTTTAATGAATCACCGAGACGTTCATCGCCGTGCAGGTAATAATGGCTGAAAAATCTGGCATCCTGTTTATCGCCGATCCCATTATCCACCAGGATCAGCCGGTTCCCCGCTTCCACCAGGAGGCAGCGCAGGGCCCAGGAGCAAAGGTTATTTTCATCTGCAGGATTCGTTCTGTTCCAGATGCTTTTGGGCACCACACCGAACATCGCTCCGCCGTCGAGCTTGAAGAATCCGTCGGAAATAATGTGAAGGTTCATCATGGTTTTATTAAAAGTTGACTGATGACGGATGACCGTTGACGGACACCAGGTGCGGATCCGCACATAAAGGCGGTCATCCGTCATCAGTCAACCAATTCTCCGCGACCTCTTATAAGCATCCACCAGCCAAAAAAGTCCGACAACAAAAAACAGAATCAAAGAGAGGACCGAATTTTTCATGCTACCGGTAAGTTCTTCAATCAGCCCGAAGCTGAACATGCCGATCACGATGGCGACTTTTTCCGTAAAATCAAAATAGCTGAAATAGGAAGCAGTGTCCCTGGTTTCGGGCATCAGTTTGGAATAGGTGGACCGGCTGAGGGATTGAATGCCGCCCATCACAACGCCCACCGCGATGGCCAATCCATAGAAACCGAATTCCGGGTCACCGCCGCGTTCCTTGAACAATGCCGTATAATAAGCCGCTAAACAAATCAGGATCCAGAAAATCACCATACCGATCAGCACGCGCAGGTTTCCGAATTTTTCGGAGAGACGGCTCGTCCAGATGGCGCCCGGGATGGCTACCAGCTGGATGATGACCACGGTAATGATGAGTTTGGTATCGGCCAGTTGCAGCAATTTACTGCCAAACAGGGTAGCCGCCAGCATCACGGTCTGCACACCCATGCTGTAAAAGAAAAATCCGCGCAGGAATTTTTTCAGTATGGGCAGGTTTTTAATTTCGCGATACACTTTTTTCATCTCGGAAAAGCCTTCCTGTATGATCCTGGCCCGGACGGGTGCAGCTGATTTTGTTTCCGGAAGGGCCGCAAAAGTGATCTGGGCAAATCCGGCCCACCACACGCCCACCAGCAGGAAAGTGATCCTGGGCGCCAGAAAAGGATTCGAGGTGATCAAAATGACCAGCAAAAATCCAACAACCTGCAGGATCACGCTCCCGATGTAGCCATAGGAAAATCCTTTGGCGCTTACCCGGTCCCGGTCCTCCGGTGCGGCAATTTCCGGCAGAAAGGCATTGTAGAAAACAACGCTGCCTACGTAGCCCATAGCG
>DASRLM010000131.1:0-6813 GCA_035648455.1 Puia sp.
TAATTTCCCGGTTGCCCTGGAGGGAGCGCTCAAGCTTAAAGAGATTTCCTATATCCATGCGGAAGGATATCCCGCTGCCGAAATGAAGCATGGACCCATTGCGCTGGTAGATGAAAATCTGCCGGTATTATTTGTCGCCACCCGGGATGCCTATCATGAAAAGATTGTGAGCAATATCCAGGAAATAAAAGCCCGCAAAGGTAAGGTGATCGCGGTGGTGAGTGAAGGCGATCAAACGATTACGGAACTTGCAGACGATATCATGACGGTTCCGGTAAGCGATGAAATGGCCGCCCCGCTGCTCAGTGTAATTCCCCTGCAATTATTTGCCTGCTATCTGGGTATGGCAAAAGGTTTGGACGTGGACAAGCCCAGGAACCTCGCCAAAAGTGTAACCGTTGAATAATTATCCGGAAACCGAATAAGCCGTCATGAACCAGATCAGCAAAACGCCCTTACGTAAACTGGGTTATCAATTTATCCCGGTGGAATTCCTTCCTCCCGGAAAGGATGAATATTACCTGCGGATGGAACAGAATCAATCAGGCATTCCCTACAGGCACCTGAAAACGGATGAAGTGTTGCTGCTGGAAAAAAATGGAAATTCTTCCGATAACTGGAACAACGTGTTGGTTTCCGATATTTTCCTTCCCGAACTCGTTCAGCACTGTTCCTTTTTCGGGTTGGTCCGCATTGGTAAGCTGGAACCCTGGTTCCTGGAGTTCCACAATCTCCGCAGGCCCGTCGGACTATACAACAGCACCATCATCAGCAGCGATATCGGAAATAATACGGTGATAGACAATGTGAATTATCTTTCCCATTACATCATCGGCAATGATGTGATACTGGTCAATATCAATGAGCTCGCCACCACCGACCATGCAAAATTCGGCAATGGTATATTGCGGGAAGGGGAACCGGAATCCATCCGGATCCAGCTGGAAATATGCAATGAAAACGGCGGGAGGAGCATCATTCCGTTTGACGGCATGCTGCCCGGGGATGCCTGGCTCTGGAGCCGTTTTCGCGATAACGAAATCCTGCAAAGCCGGTTCCGTCAGTTCACGGAGAAACAATTTGACAAACGACGCGGTTATTACGGAATGATCGGCGACCGCACCGTGATCAAAAACTGCAAAATCGTTAAAGACGTAAAAACCGGAACGGATGCCTATCTGAAAGGAGCAAACAAACTGAAAAACCTCACCATCAATTCATCCGCAGAAGCGCCATCACAAATCGGGGAAGGCTGTGAACTGGTTAACGGAATCATCGGGGAAGGATGCCGGATATTTTACGGCGTTAAGGCCGTACGGTTTATTCTCGCCTCCCATTCCCAATTAAAATATGGTGCGAGACTGATCAATTCCTACCTGGGCAATAATGCCACCATCTCCTGCTGCGAGGTGTTGAATTCATTGATCTTCCCTGCCCACGAGCAGCATCACAACAATTCATTTTTATGCGCTTCCCTGCTGATGGGACAATCCAATATGGCTGCAGGCGCAACCATCGGCTCCAACCACAATTCGCGAAGCGCCGATGGTGAACTTATTGCCGGTCGCGGTTTTTGGCCGGGCCTCTGCGTCAGCGTAAAACACAATTCCCGTTTTGCTTCCTTCATCATTATGGCCAAGGGTGATTATCCGGCCGAGCTGGACATACCATTGCCTTTTTCCCTGCTTAGCAATGATGTATCTCATGATGAACTGATGGTGATGCCTGCTTATTGGTTCCTGCACAATATGTATGCGCTTGCCAGGAACGCATGGAAATACGTGGACCGCGACAAGCGGATTGATAAGATACAGTGGCTGGAATTCGACTACCTCGCACCCGACAGCATACAGGAAGTGGCCGCTGCGCTGCAGATCCTGCAAAAATTAACCGCCCGTGCATGGCTTCGGCTGCAAGTGGATTCCGGATCCCCTGAAAACAATGCAGGCGATTCAACTGTGGTCC
This sequence comes from Puia sp., assembly GCA_035648455.1. GTDB lineage: Bacteria > Bacteroidota > Bacteroidia > Chitinophagales > Chitinophagaceae > Puia. Next base: position 1,966 of record DASRLM010000131.1, read on the forward strand.
GGACCGGGGAACAGCCACCTGCCTTTTCTTCAGCAGCAGAACTGATTGACCTGGGAAAAAAACTGCTGGAACAAAATGATCCCCTGCTGGCCTCACTGGATATCACGGCTGACGATTTTGAAAACAGTTCCAGAAAGGTTCGCATAAATAAAGTCACGCTTGCCTATCCGGTCTACCGCGAGATCATTGTTCACTATGCATTCACCCGGTTGCTGGAATATATTCAGATGAACAGGATCAGCAGTCTGCAGGATCTTCAGTCTTCTCTTCCCGAAAACGATATTGCGGAAACCTGGATCAATGCCGGTGGCCAGCTTCTGAAAAAATCCTCTCTGAATAAACTCATTGCCGGTATACAGTCGGAAAAAATGCACGACTGGAAGGATATTCACCAGTTTTATATTTCGGAGTCCGAAAATTATTCCCGGGATAAATTGATTCACGCTCTCGATATCCTGTATGCTGTGCAGGGAATTTCCATCAAACGCATTGATCTGGCAAAATTCAAAGAACTGTTCAGGCAGAGCCGGAACACGGCTGAGTGGATTACAAAAGGCATTTTGTCTTCCAGGGAGAAAGATTACGTGAACCCTTTCCGCAAAATGGTTTACGACAGTCAGGCTGAGATGGATACCGTTATCGGTAAACCCGAAGAAAACAATTTTATTAAAAGTCAGCTTCGTGATTTTGAAAAATACAAATCCGGTATTGACAGGCTGATCCGCGATTGGACATGATCACAACATACAGCGCAATCTATAGATCCTTCCCTGCTGGTCTGTTCCATAGAATTGATATATGCCGGGGCTCAGGGCTTCCACCGAAAGAATTTTCCCCGCATTTCCTTCCGGAATAAAAAGGCTGCCCTGTTTCACCGGCTGACCGGCCATGGATACGATGCGATACTCCAGCCTCATTGCAACAGCGGCCCGAAAATGAATTTCATTTCTCCCGGAAGAAAGAAAGGAAGGCACCCAGTACAGTGTTAAATCCTGATTTTCTGTCCGGTTAATCAAAACCGTTTTAGCCGGGTACACATGGCCGTCCCTGTCCACCATATTTAATTTATACCATTGTGCACCAGCTTTCAATGGCTGTTCCTGCAGCCAGGTATACTGCAGCTGATCCTGCTTTGCGGGTATCCGGGCGAGCAAATGAAATACCTGTCCGGCGGATTCCAGCAAATCAAAATGATCCGCTTTTACCGGCGATTCAAATGACCAGCTGAAAAATGCATACCCTTTATTTTCCTTCCCTTCAAATTGTATTTGTGTTATGGGTAAAGGGTTTTCCAGATTAACCGTAGACGCCAGGGTAAATGCTTCTGGCGTAAAGTCCGTGATGGGATTGCTTATTACCGAACCTGATCCTATTCCACCCGTAATTCCTGTATGTCCTTCATCCGACCATTTATCCGCGGAATAAGCCGAAACATGTAGAAAGGCGGGATCGGTAACACCGCCGCTTTGTGGAGAAGCAAAAGATAATTCCACCTCAGCCCGTGCTGTTGTGGATGCATCCGCTTTCACCGTCCAGTATTCCATTTTCGAAACATGATCAATGCCGGTTCCCAGAGCGGTTCCTACCGAAGCCGCACTCTCCCCGAAATACTCAACCTTGAAATTTCCAGTTCCCTGTTTCAATTCCAGCCAGCGCAGGTTTCCGGCTTTACCAACGGGAAACAGGAAATAGGGTTCGTTATTCAGCCCTTCTTTTCGCAGCGGCCCGTCTACGTATGCGCCGTTCACCAGGGAACTGTCCGCCCGAATCTGACAGGAATCCCCCAGACTCAGCAGGTTGCTGTCTGTACTGATAACCCTGCCCTGCAGCAATTCCAGGCTATGCGGTAAATACAGGGCGGACATCAGCCGGCATCCCGAAGGATTGTTGACTCGAAAATTCAATCCATTGAGCAAGACGCCTTCTGCTTTGATCAGCTGCAGCCGGGAGCCGTTCATTTCAATACCCGGTTCCGCTAAGCTGGTTGTGGTAACGGAAGCTCCCGGTGACTGAAAAAAATCACCTTTTATCCTCAGGAAAGTACTGTTTCCGGTTCCGCTGGCCAGGTTCACGATTCCTCCTTCCTGTATGTAATCACCTTGCACCTGGATGTTCCCGTTCAATCCGCTCATGTTCACACTTAACCTAACGCTGTCCAGTATGCGCAAGTCGCCGCCGATGCGGAGCGGACTGCTCCCGCTACAGGTATAATTAACAGACTGGCCGTAAGCAGCGGCACTCAATACCAGCGATCCGTACGTCCTGTTGCTCACCGAAATGGTGTACGATGCTTTTGGAACGTCAAATACAAATAAACCCTTTTCCGTGCCCGGAGAGGAGGATAATAACTTCAGGATGCTGTTGGCATGCGCAGTGCGTGTATTGTGTATGTATTCCCCGCCGTTACTGATGCGCATGGAATCGGCAATCTGAAGGGATTCTCCGCCTGCCAGTCCCGAGGCATTCCGAAAGATGCCTCCTGCATTCAGCCATATTCCATATCCCGGGCCCCTGACCCGGAACGCATTGGTTTCCCTGTTACTGGACGGCAGGATCAGCTCAATGTTGTTTCCGTCCCCAGGTGTGATCGTTAAGGTGCGTATCGTTACCGCCTGATCCGGAAGAACAACCTGGTAGGAACCAGGAACGTCTCCATTGTCCAGCAAAACATCGTCAGTAGAATCCGGCAGATGCCCACTGTTCCAATTCAGCGGATCGGACCATAAACCGTTTCCCCCTGATCCCGACCAGGTTTTTATTTCCGGGAAAACGGCCAGCGGAACCATCATCCATAAAAATAAAACGGAAAATTTCCTGTGCCTGAAATCAAAAAAGAGAAAATGCATGTCTGCAAAATAATGCAGCAGGGAAGGGAAGTCAATACAACGAAGTGGTAGAAAATCAAAAGGTCAGGCAGGGGAAGCAGCCCGGAAAGAACATCCTGAGCGGGATGGGCCGGTAAAAAATTATTTATCCTGCACGCATCTGAAACCGAGGTGTTCCATGCCGCTGTCCTCTGTACTTTTCATTCTGCGGGAAACCCGGTATCCGGTACAGTAACTCTCGTTACATAAAAAAGAACCTCCCCTGATCACGCGTTTGGAGGCATACGGTTCTTCCGGGTCAAAACTTTTATCCGGGCCTCTCGGATTCTGCACCGTTCCCGTTTTGCTGACGGTAGCATAGTAATCCGTGCGATAATAATCGGAGCACCATTCCCAAACATTTCCGGCCATATCGTACAATCCATAGCCGTTTGGCTGGAAAGACTTTACCGGAGCGGCGTAATAATATTTATCGGTCAGTTTGTTCTTATCCGGGAAATGTCCATCCCACACGTTTGCCCGGGGCCTGCCCGATTCAACCGGTTCGTCTCCCCACGGATAAATGCGATTCTTTAGTCCGCCCCTGGCGGCAAATTCCCATTCTGCTTCCGTTGGCAGTCTCTTTCCGGCCCAGCGGCAATAGGCCACGGCATCCAGCCAGGAAATGTGTACCACCGGGTAATTTTCTTTCCCCCGGATATCGCTGGAAGGTCCATGCGGATGATTCCAGCTTGCTCCTTTTTTCCATGCCCACCATTGCGAATAATCATTCAGTTCCACGGGATGGTCAGGAGGCGAAAATATCAGGGATGCCGGAATTAGTTCGCTTTCATCCGGTTTGGCCGTACCGGGAGGCAATTGTTTTTTAAGTTCTTCCCAATCCGGTTTTCTTTCCGCTATCGTTTTATAACCGGTAGCCCGTACAAATCTGGCAAACTGTGCGTTGGTCAATTCCGTGGCATCCATCCAGAAACCATGCACCGTAACCGTATGTTTAGGGTATTCGTCTTCAGCAGCCTGTTTATTGTCGGCTCCCATCCGGAATGTCCCTCCCGGAATCCATACCATGCCGGCATGCGTGGCATCGGGACCGGCATGCTTTGCCTCCGCGGCCCGCAGACCGGTTCCGGGCAGGTTAAGGAGTGCGGTGGCTGCGCCTGCGGACCGGAACCTGGATGGAATATTGGATTCACAGCAAATGGCTTTCTGTTTTTTCTGTTGAACAGCGGTCAGGGTTTCTTTCCCTGCCGGATTGTTTTCCTGCTGCCTGGTGTTGAATGCGATGAGCAAAACCGACAACAGGAGACAGGGTGCCGCAAGGCAGTTTAAATCTTTTTTCATCTGATGATCTTATGGATGGAACCCCTAGTTAATACGGATCACTCACCCGGCGGCCCGTAATTTAATTCAAATGGGGATGAATACCGAACGCAAATATATAAGTAAAGTATTAGTCTACCAATTAAGTAGGCTTTAATATGAATGAAAAAGCCGCCCGGACGGAGCGGCTCAATTATTTAAGGATAACAGGCGTCTGGTTAGAAAGGGAATTATTTTTTGATGGCCCTTTTGGCACTGTCCACCGCATTGTCGATTCTGGACTTAGCCGTATCAGCGGCCGCCCTGATGGTCGAATCTACTTTTATTGCCGTAGAATCAGCGGCCGCCTTAACCGAATCCGTTGCATTGGAAATGGCAGAGTCGGCCCGGGATGCAGCATCCCCGCTTCCGTTACAGGCAGCAAGGGAAGCAGCAACAACGAGCATGGTCATCAATTTTTTCATCCGTGGATATATTTGTTGCGCTAAGTTATAGGGTTTTGAGAAAAGGGCAAATTTTTCCGCAGGAATTAATAAATGGACAATTGACAATGTGCTCAATTCGGTTGTCTCCCATTCATTGTTCACGGAGGTACATCAGGAATCCTATTTCTTCCTGAAATAAATCCGGATGGGAACCCCTTCAAAAGGAAAGCTTTTCCTCAACTGGTTCTCCAGATAATTGCGGTAGGGCTGTTTGATAT
>DASRLM010000132.1:0-4094 GCA_035648455.1 Puia sp.
ATCCATAGTGAGTATAAAAGCCCGAAAAGAAATGGGGGGCAGGAATTTTATTCCATTTGGGTGTATGTAAAAATCATTCCGCTAAAAACGATTGAGTTTATTCAAAGATTATCGGACAAAGACGGCAATAAAATTGATCCCGGGAAATTAGGTATGCCGTCTGACTTTCCTATGGACATTAAAACCGTTGTAACTTTCAGAGAAGTTGCAAATAGTAAAACGGAAATGACCGTTACAGAATACGGTGATATGGGCCAGACGAGCAACTTTGCACAACTTGGTTTAGAGCAGAGTTTGGATAAAATGGCCACTATTTTTAGTTAGGGCGTTTACAAACGGACTTGCCATCCCGACAATAATAATTCCAGAATTTCTTTTGAATGACAAAGTCCCGCTTTTTTTCATTAGTCCTTATTTTGGGAAGTCTCACTGCCTTAACTCCGTTTTCGATTGACATGTATTTGCCGGGGTTCCCGGCCATTGCGAAGGATCTGGCGACTTCCGCCTCCAAAGTATCCTTATCGCTGAGTGGTTTTTTTATCGGCATTTCTGCCGGGCAATTGCTCTATGGCCCTTTGCTGGATCGCTTCGGAAGAAAAAAACCCATGTATACCGGGCTGTGCGTTTACATCCTGGCATCCATTGCCTGCGTCTTCTCCCATTCCATAACGAGCCTGATTACCCTCCGGTTTATCCAGGCTCTGGGAAGTTGCGCCGCAACAGTTACTTCTGTCGCTATGGTCAGGGATCTTTTTCCGGTAAACGAGAATGCCAAAGTTTTTGCCCTCCTGATGCTGGTGCTTGGCGCCTCACCGATGATCGCGCCAACCATCGGAGGATATATCACCGCGGCCTTTGGATGGCATGCCGTTTTCATTGTGCTGACAATATTGTGCATCCTTGTTTTTCTGGCCTGCATACTCTGGCTGCCGGATGGTATGAAACCCGATCATTCCCTTTCCCTGAAACCGGTTCCCATTATTCATAATTTCCTGGCGGTTCTGAAGGAACCTTCTTTTTACACGTACTGCTTCACCGGCGGCATCGCTTTTACCGGTTTGTTCGCTTACGTATCCGGCTCTCCGGTGGTTTTTATGAATGTTTATGGCGTTGGTCAGCGGACTTACGGATGGATATTTGCTTTTTTATCCGTAGGATTCATTGGCTCAAGTCAGCTGAACAATATATTATTGAAAAAATTCAGCAGTCAGCAGATCATTCAAACCATGCTGATCTGTTACGCTGTATTCAGTATACTATTTTTGATTGCTTCTCAAATGGGATGGCTGACCCTTCCCGTGATCATCCTTTTTTTATTCCTGCTTTTATCCTGTGTTGGGATTGTCAATCCGAATACCGCATCCCTTACGCTGGCGCCCTTCGCCAGGAACGCCGGAACGGCATCTGCCCTAATGGGCGCTATACAGATGGGCATGGGTGCCCTCATTTCCATATTCGTCAGCTTATTCGAAAAGCCCTCCACCACCCCGCTGGCTTTAGCCATGACTGCATCCGCAATTCTGTCCCTGACGGTTTTGCGGATGGGGGCCCGTAATATCAGGCCGGTAAAAAACCTGGCGGGAGGATAACCAGGTTTTTACTTGTCTCCGTCATAAAAATAAATAAAGCTGTGGAAAAATGGCTGCAAAGCCGACCCTTGCAAGATTTTTGATAGCATTATCCCGGATACTTATTTCAGGATAAATGCTTTTTTATGAAAGTGGAAAAATTAGATATTGTCCGGTTTGCTCCCAGGGGGAAGGACAGTTTTTACGAAGCCGTTATCAATAAGGTAGCTGCCTATTTCGAAGAGAATGATATTTCCCCCTACGCCAATTCAGCCATGTGGTGGAAGACGGGTATAATGACTTCCCTCTACTTCGTTCCTTATATCTTAATCGTTACCGGCTATGCAGCCGGAAAATTATGGCTGTTCCTCGGACTGTGGTTCCTCATGGCCATCGGCATGAGCGGGATCGGAACGGCGGTCATGCATGATGCGAATCACGGAACCTATTCAAAAGATAAAAAGATAAACAATTTTATCGGCCACATCCTGGAGATCATCGGCGGCTATACGGTTACCTGGCGGATCCAGCATAATATGCTGCATCATACGTATACGAATGTGGCTGGCCTGGATGAAGATATTGACAGCATTATCCTGTTGCGGTTATCCCCCCGGCAAAAAAAATACTGGTTTCACCGGTATCAATACCTGTATGCCTGGTTTTTTTATATGGTCATGACGCTCTTCTGGATGACGGCAAAAGATTATCTGCAGGTCATCCGGTACCGGCAGCATGACTTACTAGTAAAACAAAAGTTGTCTCTGAATCAGGCGATATTCCAGATCACTCTGTACAAGCTATTTTATTATGCCTATATTATAGTCCTGCCAATTTTGTTTTCCGGGATGCCCTGGTATGATGTCCTCATGGGCTTTCTGCTCATGCATTTTTCTTCCGGGCTTTTCCTTTCCTGCGTTTTCCAGCCCTCCCACGTGATGGAAGCATCAGCATTTGCCAGCCCCATCCAGACTGATGGCAGGAAACAGATGGAAGATTCCTGGGCGGTACATGAACTGACCAATACCACGGATTTCGCACCCCGGAACCGGGCCCTGTCCTGGTTTGTCGGTGGTCTGAATTACCAGATCGAGCATCATTTATTCACCGGGGTCTGCCATGTGCATTACCATCGGCTGGCGCCTATTGTCCGTTCAACCACCGCTGAATTTGGCCTTCCTTATCACGTGCAGCCCACATTCAGGAAAGCGCTTTTGGAACATGCCCGGATGCTGAAGAAACTGGGCCGGGAATGAGGACCTGCCCGGCAAAAAAAATGGGAACCCTGGAAAAGGTTCCCGTCATTGATTAAAACCATTTGCGTGTTGCAAATGCAGACTTTAATTTTTTTCAATATCCTGAACAACATCCATCTCATCATCCGCAACCCGGATCTTCTTAATGGACTTATTATCCTGGACCTCCACGAGGTAAATGATCCTGTTTGCGGGCAGATCAATCTGATTGATGTAAGAAATGGCATAGTTCTGATAGGATGATCTTACCATTTCTTTCACCGTTCTGTCCAGTTTGTCTGCTTCATATCCCGAAGCCGTTTGCAACCAGGAACCGTTTCGGCTGTAAAATGCCCGGTAAAGAATGTTATTCATATAGAACCGGCACACTAAACTTTTATCTTTTAATACCATCCATTCAACCCCATTCGTGTTTTTATAGGCTCTGTTGAAATTCCGAACGATTTTGCTGCTCACGGCATAAGCATCAATAAATTCATTTTGGTCCGTTGGCTCCATTTTACTCTTTATCGGATCAATATGATTTGGATTAATAGTCCGGTTCATCGCCGTCTGGGCATCTGCAGAGATGAATAATAAAGAGAGAAAACCAGCAGCAGCGAGGGCGCTTAACTTTTTCATGCTATAACGTTTAGATGGTGAAACCCAATTCTGTTTACCGGAAACAAATCTAGTTTCCGGTATGGGTGTTCACCAGCGCGACTGAGTAACTGACTGTTCCGGCGGGTAACTGAACAAACGTTTCAGCAGGAATTTGATTATGGAAGGTGGGTTTTGTTGCAGATTACCCTTTCCAGCTGTTAATCACCCATCAATTATGACCTTCTGCCCTTTTTATGGGCGAGTTGTTGTATCAATAATTAATTTTATGGGGCGAAGATTCCCGAAGTATGCCGAACTATAAGAAATCAGGGTTTTTGCTTTTCCTGGTGCTGGTTTTGACCGGCGCCCGGGCGCAAACATCCAGGCTGGATAGCCTGAAGAAGGTCCTGCCCAACACGCAACGCACGGCTTATGCGGACTGCCTGAATCAGATCAGCCAGGAATATTATGCCATCAATACGGACAGCGCTTTCCGGTATGCTTCGGAAGCTTTTAGAAAATCGGAAGAGGATGGCTACCGGAAGGGCATGTCGGACGGATTAAACAACCTGGGCGCCATCATGCGCGAACGCGGGGATAATATTTCCTCCGAAAAATATTTCCGTCAGGCGCTGGCCATTTCCGAAAAGAAAATGCCTTCGGATGAATGGGCCAGGGATGTGCAGGC
>DASRLM010000133.1:0-4752 GCA_035648455.1 Puia sp.
GCTCCATTCTCAAATTTTCAAATCATCAAATTTTCAAATTATCAATCCCCACCCAATGCATCCTGCCTATCAACCCCCAACTGTTCCTTCAGTGCATCCAGGCCGCTGAAACGTTGTTCCGCGCGGAGATATTTCTTCACAAATACCTTCAGGGTTTTTCCGTAGATCTGTCCGTCAAAATCAAAGAGATTGACTTCAATCATTTTTTTACTGCCGTCAACCGTTGGGCGGTAACCGATATTCATCATGCCTTTCAGCCGGATGCCAGGTTCGTCGCTGACCGCGGCGTCTACAGCATAAACAGCATCGGCTGGAATCAACTTATAAGGATCGTTGATCCGGAGGTTGGCCGTGGGGTATCCTATCGTTCTTCCCAGCTTATTGCCCTCTGTCACGATTCCGCTGAAAAAGAAAGTATATCCCAGCAGCGTATTGGCAATGTCCATGCTTCCGGCGGAGATGGCTTCCCGGATACGCGTAGAACTGACGGAAATGGAATCAAGCACGTGCGCCGGGATCTCCTTTAAGCGGTAGTGATGGATTTCAGATGATTTCTTCAGCAATTCATAATTGCCCGTTCTGCCTTTGCCAAAATGGTGATCATATCCGATGATGATGGTGTGCGGGTGAAAGTTCCGGACCAGGAACCTGCCAATGTAATCCTCCGCCGACAGTTGCGCGAATTCTTCTGTAAAGGGGACGATCACGAGATTGTCTATTCCCTTTTCTGACAGCAGTTCTGTTTTTTCTTCGGTTGTATTGAGCAGCCTGATGCCGGACGCGGCATTAATCACCGTTCGGGGATGCGGATCAAAAGTGATGATCACGGTCTCGCCCTGAATTTGCGCGGCCTCCTTTTTCATTTGGGCAATCACCTGCTGGTGGCCCGTATGGACACCGTCAAATGTCCCGATCGTGAGTACGGCATTGCGAAATAAGGGTAAAACGTCTGTGTTCCGGTAGACCTGCATGGATAAAATGTGATGCGAATTTATAAAAACGCGCCTTACCACTTAAAATTTTTCCTTTTTGGTTTATCACCTGTTGGCTTTCGATTAGCTTTGGGACTTAAAAACTACTCCCTGCATGTCCCTATACACCCGGCGTGGCGTTTCTGCACAGAAAGAAGATGTACACAAGGCAATCTCAACCCTGGATCAGGGTCTGTTTCCCTTTGCTTTTTGTAAGATCTATCCTGACTTCCTGGGCCGGGACAGGGAATGGGTGAACCTGATGCATGCCGACGGGGCCGGCACCAAAAGCATCCTGGCTTATCTGTACTGGAAGGAAACCGGGGATGTGTCTGTTTGGGGGGGTATAGCCCGGGATGCCGTGGCCATGAATCTGGATGACCTGCTTTGCGTTGGCATTTATGATAACCTGCTTTTTTCTTCCACGATCGACCGCAACAAGATGCTGATTCCCGGAGAGGTGCTTACGGCGCTGATTGGTGGCACACAGATTTTCTTCGATGAATTAAGAACCCATGGGGTGAACATTGAATACCTCGGCGGCGAAACAGCCGATGTCGGGGACCTGGCCAGAACCATTGCGGTTAACGGTACGATGGCCGCCCGCTGGCCCCGGTCACGCATCATCAGCAATGAAAAGATTGCCGCCGGCGATGTGATTATCGGGTTGTCCAGCAGCGGTAAGGCGAATTATGAAAAAGAATACAACAGCGGAATCGGCAGTAATGGGCTCACCAGCGCGAGGCATGATGTACTGAGTGAAGTGTACGGTCAGACCTATCCGGAATCCTTTGACCCCCATCTCGAAAAGGAAGTGGTTTACACGGGCAGTTATAAACTGACCGACGAAATAAAAACGGAGACGGGGGAAATGCAAACGATCGGCAGGTTATTGCTGAGCCCCACCCGTACTTACGCCCCGGTTGTAAAAGCCTTGCTGGAAACGCATTTTGACCGGATACACGGAATGATACACAGCAGCGGCGGCGGTCAGACCAAGTGCCTGAAATATTTACCAAAGCCTTTTAAAATCATTAAGGATAATCTGTTTGAACCACCGGCCATCTTCCGCATCATCCGGGAATCTTCAGGTGCAGATGACCGTGAGATGTACCAGGTGTTCAACATGGGGCAGCGCCTGGAAATATATACAGATCCATCTTCCGCAACCGCGCTCCTGGATTTGATCCTGTCGTTCGGCATAGAGGCCAGGGTGATCGGAAGGGTAGAGGCGGCTGCGAAAAAAGAATTGGTGATTGATACCGGGAAGAACACAATCGCCTACTGACGTTCCAGTCTATAGTGGATCGGCTGCCGGTGGTAAGACCGGACGATATGCCCGTTTTGTTTTGCCGGCTTCCATTTCGCGCTGTCCCGGATTAAGCGGATGGACTCGGCTTTTAGCGCTTCGGGTCCGCTGATGGCGGTGATATTGCTGACTGTTCCATCCTTTTCCACAATGAACTGAACCAGGACGGTTCCCTGTATCTCATTTTTAGCCGCCGCGTCGGGATACTTCAGACTTTGCTGCAGGTATTTGGACCAGGCTCGGGCACCTCCGGGGTATTCCGCTTCAAACTCCACTTTGGTGAATGTTGGATCGGTCTGGCTTGTGCTGTCCGTGTCCTTCCAGGACTTCCTCATGTCATCTGTTATCTTCACTACCGATTCATTTCCATTTTTGAATTTGATGTAGACAAGTGACTTGAGCACGGTCATGGAAGCAATAGAACCCGGATCCAGTTTATCCATAGCTTCTTTGGTCAATGTATCCACGGGAGCGGTTGAACCATCGAGATAGGCTGTTGATTCCAATGAATATATCGAGATGCCTTTCAGGATGTCACGGGCAATCTTTTCCTGGTTTTTATCATTCGTGATAAAATCGAGATCTGTTTTATTGTCTATGAATCCACATTCAATAAATACAGCAGGTACCGTTGCTCTATTTAAAACAAGAGCCCCGGAAGCTGTTTGTTTCAATTCCGGTGCGATGGAATAATCCCTATGAATAAATTCGGATATGCTGGATCCCAGTTTCACGGAACGGGAATAAACAGTATTTGCAGTTTCCGGCACATAAATTTCAAAACCACTATTCGGGTTATGGTTGTTTTTCTCATTCATATTTGTATGAATGGATATGAACAGATCTGCACTTTCTTTAGCCGGAAGCGCTACGCGGTAAAGTAAATCATCCCTCAGATTGTTAAATTGCCCGGGAACTTCGTCATTTTCCCTGGTCATGATTACTTCAACCTGATAGTCTTTTGCCAGCTGCTGAATTTTTTTTGCTATTTGCAGGTTGATATCCTTTTCGAGGATGCCATTTGCCTGAGCACCCGGATGAACACCGCCGTGTCCTGCATCTATTACCACCCGGATCGTTTTTGTTTTTGCAGGCGAAAGCAATGAATGATTTTGAAGTTTAAATGCGAACAGGCCGAGGAGCAGAGCGACTACCGGCAAGATCATCATTCTGCCCAGCAGTCCTGATTTGATTTTTTTGTTTTTAGTAATCATGGCAATTCTCCGTTTTATCTGGTTTTGAAAAATTGGATGTATAATGGCAAATGTTCTTGGGCAGAAGCTATTGATCAGTAACATCTCGGCATATTCCAGTTTGTCTGTTTCGGAACTTGCAAATTCATCCGCTGCAAACTCATGGATTGCCTGGATTTCCAGGCGGATGATATGAATAAAGGGATTGAACCAAAAGAGGGTGCGGACGCTCTCCAGAAGCAGGATATCCAGGGAATGTCTGTTCCGGACATGATAAAATTCATGTTGCAGGATTTGCCGGCCATGGGGATTGTCTAATTCCTGCTCTTTGTTCCAGAATATGCTTTTAAAAAAGGAAAAAGGCGTTCCTTCCTCGTTGACAAAATAAATCCGCGTGCCCTGCATTTCACGAAACGGACTATTCCGGCGAAGAAAACGGAGGTGCAGGAGAGACCGGTAAAGCCTGATGAAAAAGAAAAGAGAAATAATTAGCCCGATGTAAAGGAAAACGGATTCCCAGGGAAAGTTTTTCCAGAATCCCTGGCGGGCATAAATGGTTACCGCATCTTCCAGGCTTCCGTTGGCAACGCCCAGGAGGTGGATTGGGTTTTTGACCGGGCTTTCTTTCCAGAAATCGGATAAGTTTAAATGCAGAGCCGGAAGTACCAGGCTGACAACCGGAATTCCCAGCAGGAACCACCGGTTGTACCGGTGAAAGGATTTGTTTCTCAGGAAAAGCCAATAGTATCCAAGCAATAAGCCGGTAACCAGTATGATTTTGATCAGGTAAAGCAGCATGTTCATGGTTTACTGTTTTTGGCTATTTGAATTTGCTGGAGCAACTGTTCGAGATCGGCTTCGCTGAGTTTGTTGTCGCTGATGAAGTGAGACACCAGCCGGGCGGGGGAACCTTCAAAATAACCCTTGATCAGCTGGTTGGCTGTTTTCTTGCCGTATTCTGTGCGCCCGATCAGGGGTTTGTACAGGTTATTCCGGCCATGCACACTGTATTCCACGAATCCTTTCTCCACCAGAATCTTCAGGATGGTGGCGGTGGTATTGGAATGCGGTTTGGGTTCCGGTGTAGCTTCGATGATCTCTTTCAGAAAGCCTTTTCCCAGTTTCCAGAGCACGTGCATCACCTGTTCTTCGGACTTGGTAAGGGATTTGCTGTAGTTTGCCATGTATGCTTTTTTTAAATGTTCAGATGACGGTTTTAGCGGGAAGCGCCCCCGATCTATTATAACTAAATATTTAGTTTATACTTCAAATGTATAAC
>DASRLM010000134.1:0-5302 GCA_035648455.1 Puia sp.
AGGATCTATGAGGCGGACAGGAACTGGAAAGGCGGAAACAGCAGCCTGGACAATGCAAAAAAGGTGGTAGCCTTTGCCATCAGCGATACCGGGATCGGCATACCATTGGAAAAACAGAATATTATATTTGAAGCCTTCCAGCAGGCAGAAGGATCCACGAGCCGTAAATACGGAGGAACAGGTCTGGGCCTGTCTATCAGCCGGGGGCTCGCCGAATTATTGGGAGGAACCATTGAACTGGAGAGTACGCCTTCCCAGGGTAGTACCTTTACTTTATTCGTCCCGGTGGAGCATGTTACCGGGATCCTGACGAAGGAAACGTCTGAAAGTTTATCCGCGTTCCGGCAGCTGCAACGGGATTCTGACGGCGGAGAGATTGATACTTTACTAAATTCCCTGCGGGTGACCAACGGGGGCCTGCAATCTGAGAATCTGCAGATCGTCAATGAAATGATCAATGATACGGGCGACGACCGGGCCCACATCCAGCCGGATGACAAAGTGGTGCTGATTGTGGAAGATGATTTAAGGTTCGGAAAGATTGTGATCGAACTGGCACATCAATATAGCCTGAAGGCTGTGGTGGCAACCAATTACATTGAAGTGTTCGATTTTATAAACCGTTTCATACCACTGGCCATCACCCTGGATGTAAAATTAACGGACACCAGTGGATGGAAGGTGCTCGATCTGCTCCGCAATGATTTGAACTACCGCCATATTCCGATCCACCTCATTTCGGGTGAAGAAAACCGGGAACTGGCGATGAAAAGGGGTGCCAGGAGTTTCCTTTTGAAACCATTGGGAAATGAATCATTACATGTACTATTCGAGGATATCCTTTCATTCAGCAAGAAGGAACCCCGGAAGATCCTGCTGGTGGAAGATAATGAAACCGACGCTTCCCAAATCGTCAGGATGCTGAATAATGATAGTATGGAAGTGACGCTTGCAGAAACCGCTCAGCAGGCCATCGGGGAAAACCAGCTGGACACTTTTGATTGCATTATTCTGGATTACAGTCTTCCGGACATGTCCGGACCCGAACTGCTGACCAGGATTGCGGAATCGAAGAAGAAGTTGACGCCAGTTATTGTGTATTCGGCGAAAGATTTTAATAAGAAGGAACTCCAGCTGTTACACCTGAACTCCAATTCGATTTTGCTGAAAGGGGTCAATTCCCTGGAAAACCTGCTTGAAGAAACGGTTTTACAGTTGCACATTGACCACAAGGATTTGCCGCCCGATAAAAAGCGGGTGATTGAAAACATCCGCATAAAAAGCGATATTCTGTCGGGTAAGAATATCCTGGTGGTGGATGACGACGTCCGTAATCTGTTTGCATTGACCACGGTATTTGAACGGTATAATATAAATGTCATCACGGCAGAAAGCGGAAAAGAAGCGATCTCCATCATCAATACCGCCGATCAGGGAATTGATATGGTGCTGATGGATATCATGATGCCCGAAATGGACGGTTATGAAACCACGCAAAAGATCAGAAGAGAACATAAAAACAGTACCCTGCCGATCATTGCCGTAACGGCGAAGGCGATGAAAGGCGACCGGCAGAAATGTATTGAAGCGGGAGCCTCCGATTACATCACGAAACCCCTGAAAATTGACCAGCTGCTATCTCTCATGAGAGTGTGGTTCTATAAATAAAAAAAATGGCAATTCCCCCAAAGATATTACTGGTAGACGACCGGGAAGACAACCTGCTTTCCATGGAAAGTATTTTGGAACCCGATGGCTACCGGTTTGCAAAAGCCGGATCCGGCAGGCAAACGCTGAAGATCCTGCTGAGTGAAATGGACTTTGCGTTGATCCTGATGGATGTCAATATGCCGGATCTGAATGGTTTTGAAACGGCTGCGCTTATTTATGAGCGGGAGAAATTAAAACATATCCCGATCATTTTCATTACGGCCCATAACTATGGCGATGAAAATCTCTTTCAGGGATATCGCGCCGGAGCCGTTGATTATATTTATAAACCCATTAAGCCCGATTTATTGCGGGCCAAAGTTTCTGTTTTTGTCGAATTGTACGTAAAAAACGCGCAGTTGATTGCCCAGGAGCAGAAATTAATGGCCATCAATAAAAATCTGGAATTGGAAATCAAGGATCGCAGGACTTCGGAAGAAAAAGTGACCGAACTCAATATACAGTTACTTCAAAATGTTTCGCGCCTGGAGGCGGCCAATAAGGAGCTGGATCTATTTGCCTTCATGGCTTCTCATGACCTGCAGGCTCCCGTACGGAAAATCCGGATGTTTGGTGAAAGGCTTTTATCCGGATACGGGGATAAACTCGATGAAGAAGGGAATATGTATCTGGGCCTGATTCAAAAGGTTTGCAATCAGATGCAGCAACTGATCAACGACATCCTGGAATTTTCAAAAATATCCGTAAAAAAAGAAATGTTTCAGGAAGTAGATCTCAATCTGCTGATATCCGAAATTTTTACAGAACTGGAAGGGGTCATTCAGGAAAAAAAGATCCGACTGATCATTGAAGAAATTCCGAAGCTTTGTGTGAACGCAGTATTGATGCGTCAGTTGTTTTTGAACCTGATCGCCAATGCGGTGAAATACAGCAAAAATACCGGCGAGCCGTATATCCGCATTCACTCGGAAATCTTTACCCTGCAAAAAATGCGGGATAGAAAGCGGCAAAATGTAAAATACTGCCGGACCTTTATTGAGGATAACGGCATTGGTTTTGACCAAAAATATGCCAGGGAAATTTTTGATATGTTCAGAAGGTTACATCCCGGCAAGGAATATGAAGGAACCGGCATTGGCCTGGCGCTCTGCAAGAAAATAGTTGAAAAGCACAACGGCTTCATATCGGTTAAAAGTAAAATTGACCATGGGTCCACATTCATTATTTCCCTTCCCCTGGAACATTCGGAAAGTGAGGATTGAGGCTGCCGTTTCCATTAACCACCCGATAAAAAAGATCTGTAAAAAGCAGGCGGGATAGGGCCTGGCAAATCTCTATTCCGTCATGGGAACTCCATTTGCGTCTGTAGTAAGCACTTCGCTGATGTAGTCCAGGAAAATACGCATTTTCCTGAAGGCATCATTGGCCATGTATAAAAAACGGGGGCCGCAGACCACTTCATCCGGGAATTCCACTTTCAGGATAAATTGTTTATACCTCAGCAAATCAATGGCCGGATGGTCCTTTGCATAACCACGCGGGGCTGTACTTACCTGCTCTCCCGTCATTTTTCCAAACGTTTGTAAAAGGGATTTGCCGGCAAGCAATTTTTTCCAGTCTGAGTAGTTGAGGTCAATATCCTGCCTGATCCTTTTCATATCATGCGGTTCCGGACCCCAAAAGCCGCCAGCTAAAAAGGAATTTCCGGGTTTGATATTAAAATAATAGCCACCGCGTAATTTTTTTGTAGATCTTTTAAAGGCTCCGCTCCAATGGGTATTATACGGCGTTTTGTCTTTCGCAAAGCGAACATCTCTGTAGATCCTGAATAGGGCCTCTTTGCCGGATGAGGTATCGATTTTATCGTGTTTGCCCATTTCTGACAGTAAGCCGTCGGCAAAGACGATGAGGTTGTTGTGTGCTTCCAGGTAATGATCCTTGTGTTTATTGAACCAGTCGCGGTTATTGTTTCTTGCAAGCTTTTTCAAAAAAACAAGGGAATCCCTGTTTATAATAATGGATGTCATAATTTTCTCTTGATTGTTATCCGGAGCGAAATTAACTTATTCAGTCTTCAGCCGCTTCACCGGATTGGCAACGGCCGCTTTTGCGGAAGGAAATGATTCATTGGATTGTATTTCTCCAGGTGTTGTTCAGGTAGGGTATTCATTAACTGCGACTTATAGTGACTTATCCATTGAATTCTTCCTGCGGATCAGGCGATGGTATTTCGGATTAATTCCTGCAAAGTTGGAAAGATTCGGTAAATTAGGATTAATAAAAACGATTGCTATGAATACTCCATCTTCGTCTATCTACAGGGTTGGCATCGTTCTGTATGCCTTGGTGATTGGCTTCTTCGGAATCAATCATTTTTTAAATGGTACAGGTTTTCAAAATACGGTCCCTTCTTTTATTTTGGGGGGGATATTCTGGGTTTATCTTACCGGAGCAGCCTTGATAGCCGCGTCAATTTCTTTTTTAACAGGGAAGCAAACGAGGTTGGCAGGATTGTTTTTAGCAGCATTCCTGATCATTGTTGTGCTAACCGTTCATCTGCCCGCCCTGATGCATACCCAGGGAAACCCCATAGTCAGTATTGCCCTGACCAATTTAGTCAAAGACACGGGGCTGGCCGGAGCAGCCTTGATGATTGCAGGCAAAGGAAATAAATTGAACTGATTTCCACCTGCACCAATGTTCTTCCCGATTGGGCTGGGTTACCAAAAATGATTATTTTAACCTTATTTACTGAAGGCATGCCTGGGCGTATTATTCAGGCACAATAAAATATATGAAATGAATATTAATCGCGTAAAAATGCTGTTCATGGTTAGTTGGCTTTTCGTCGGGAGTCTGGCTGCGCAAAACCGCGGGGACATTCAGGTAATTGCTTACTACAGCGGTCATATTTCGCAGTTGGACAGCATAGACGTCGGCAAAATATCTCACATAATATTTTGCTTTGGACATTTGGAAGGCCATCGGTATAAAGTGGCCAATGAGAGAGACAGCGCCCTTATAAAAAAAATGGTCGCGCTGAAGGAAAAACAACCAAAGCTTAAAGTGATTCTGTCAATTGGCGGATGGGGAGGATGTGAAAACTGTTCAGATGGTTTTTTTACTGCAGAAGGAAGAAAGGAATTTGCGCGCTCTGTTAAAGAGATCAGCGAATATTTCCAAACGGATGGCATCGATCTGGACTGGGAATACCCTACCATCCGTCTCGATAATGATATAGATAAAAATCCGGTCCATAAAACCGCGCCGGAAGACAAAGCAAACTTTACAGACCTGGTCAGGAAATTAAGGAAAACATTGGGAAAAAAGACCGAGATCAGTTTTGCTGCCGGTGGCTTTAGTACTTACCTCGAAGGATCCGTGGACTGGAAGCAGGTAATGCCCGAAGTGGATTATGTTAATCTCATGACCTATGATATCATCAATGGATATGCAAAAGAAACGGGTCATCATACGGCATTGTATTCCACAGCCCGCCAAAAAGAATCCACAGATCATGCCGTCCGGTATCTCCTCAACATAGGTGTTGATCCGAAGAAAATTATTATCGGCACGGCTTTTTATGCCAGGGTTTGGAAAGATGTTCCGGATCAGGAACACGGATTATACC
>DASRLM010000135.1:0-3966 GCA_035648455.1 Puia sp.
AATCCCCAGTTACACGGACCGAGAAACGGATTGATGAAATGGAAAGAATATGTAAACAAATTTGGACTGGGTGAACGCATTGGCGTGGATCTTCCCAGTGAGGACGCGGGAAATATTCCAGACACACTCTCGTACGACAAGGAATATCACGGTTCCTGGAATTCCTGTACCATGGTGACTATGGGCATCGGGCAGGATAAAATGCAGGTGACACCCCTGCAGATTGCGAATGCCATGTGTATTGTGGCCAATAAGGGATCTTTTTACATTCCGCATTTCGTGGAAAAAGTGGACGGAGAATCTCCTGATGATTCCATCCTGGATAAATACAGGCAAAAACACTCGGTGCTGAGTCATATTTCCGACGCCGACTATGAAACGGTGATCAGCGGCATGCAGGACGTAACGGAAATAGGAACCGGTCGCATTGCCCGCATACCGGGCATCAATATATGTGCAAAAACGGGAACCGCGGAAACCTATTTGAATCTTGAGGGGCGCCGTACCAAACTGAATAATAATTCCATTTTCGTTTGTTTTGCGCCCCGGGAAAATCCGCAGATCGTTGTGGTGGTGGTTGTGCAGAATGCAGGTTTCGGAGCCAAGTGGGCCGCGCCCATGGGCAGTTTCCTGCTGGAAAAATACCTGCGGGATACGCTTACTGCCGAACGCGTGAAACAGGCAACGGTGATTGCCAACACCAACCTGGTGCCCGGATATTTTGTCCGCCTGCAGTTCCTCACTGATTCCCTGCGGGGCGAGGCATGGGCAAAACAAACCGGCGACAGCAGCCGGCTGAAAAGATTTCTCGACCGGTCCCTGCGCAGGGAAATGCTGGATACGCTCACCCGCCAATCCGTCCGCGTCACCATTCCCTTTGGTCCCCGCCCCAAAATAGTGGCGGCCCGTACGGACAGCGCCAGACAAAAAATCCCGGATAGCCCGCTGATCAGAAAAGGGGAACCGGCCCGGTTAAGAAAAACAGACTCGTTGACACTACGCAGAACCGATTCCCTGCGGATGCACGAAAGCGATTCTTTAAAACAGCGCCACACCGGATCACCGGGCACACGCGGAACCGATTCTTTAAAGCCGCGCCGGACCGATACGCAGGGAATGCATAAAAACGATTCTACAGGAACGCATAAACCAAAACCCGTTCCCGTACATAAACCGGATTCCACAAAAATTATCGGGGCCGAAACCCGGATAGAAAAAAAGCATTTGACCATGCATGGGAAAGCAGCCATCACGGCCAGGAATTCCGCACCGGTACCGTCCGGTAAAAAGGGAAATGGCCTGGCGATAGTTCCCGAAGAACAAAAAACCGTTCAGAAAAACGGCCCAAAAAATAAAATCTCATGACCCAACGAAACGCATCCCTGGTGAAAGGGGCCGACCGTTCGTTGGTCCTGCTCTGGTTCATCTTAAGCGTCATTGGCGTGATCAGCATCTTTGCGGCCACCTACCGCGATGGAGAAAATATTTTGCAGGGATTCATCTCCCTGAAAACCGATTACAGCCGGCAGGCGCTGTTTTTCCTGCTGAGCGGGGTTGCGGGCATATTTATTTTGCTCACGGACAGTAAGTTTTTCACCGCCACGGCCAATCTCTGGTATGCCTTTGGCATCCTGCTGATGTTGCTCGTATTTCCCTTTCATTCCAACATCAAGGGAACGGAATCCATCATCAAACTGGGCAGCGCCGTGCAGATCCAGCCGGCGGACATCTGTAAAATATTTGTGAACCTGGCGCTGGCGAAGTATTTGTCGCGCGTGGAAACCGATTTCGCCAAACCCCGGTCCCAGATCATTGCGGCCATTATCGCTCTGGTTCCCGCCGGGCTGAGCATCATGCAAAAAGAAACCGGGCTGGCACTCGTTTATTTTTCTTTTTTCCTGGTGATGTTCCGGGAAGGTCTTCCGCCCTATGTGCTGATCATCGGATTTTCCTTTGCCGTGCTGGTGGTGGCCACCCTGTTATTGGATCCCAACCTGCTGGCGCTGATTCTTACGGGCATCGCCGGGCTGGCTATTTATATTCTGAGGAAACAGGTTAAACGGCACCGCAGCATATTATTTATGATTGCCAGCGTATGGTTTGTGTGTGTGGGCATCCAGCGGTTTGTGGTTCCTTTTGCCTTCGATCACATCTTTCAGCCCTACCAGGTAAAACGCATTTATGATGCCATCGGCAAAGATTATGTTCCGAAGAATGCGGAAGCAGCCCTGGAGATCGAACAGAAAGCGGTCGGCAAAAAGAAATCCAGCAGCAATTACAATGTGAAGCAGAGCAAGATCGCCATCAGCAATGGCGGCCTGCTGGGAAAAGGATTGTTGAGCGGCACCCAGACCCGCTATGATTTCGTGCCGGAGCAGAGGACGGATTTTATATTCTGTACCATCGGCGAGAGTTTTGGATTCATCGGCAGCGTGGTGTTCCTCGCCATCTATGTGGTGTTGCTGATGCGCATTGTTACCATCGCGGAGCGACAGCGAAGCGTATTCAGCCGTGCTTATGCCTATGGCGTGGCCTCCGTTTTCTTTTTCCACATCGCCATCAACATCTGTATGACCATCGGGCTCGCTCCCGTGATCGGCATACCGCTTCCCTTTGTGAGTTACGGGGGAACCTCTTTGCTTACTTTCAGCGTAATGCTTTTTATTCTGGTGAAACTGGATTCGGACAGGCAGATGGTGTTGAGGTAGCACATTTTCACATTAACTCCGCTAATTTTACAGTATGCAGATCATCCCGCTCTCCGAAGGCGCATTCACCGTGGGAAAATCCAAAGAATTCATTCCCTTCGATGGGGAGCATGATGATCTGCAGCAGCGGTCAACGGGGAGTTTGCTGGTGGAGATCCAGCCCTTTGTGGTGGTGACCCAAAAGGATGTGCTGTTGCTGGATACGGGTCTTGGATTTGAAAAAGACGGTGAGCTGCAATTGCATCAGCTGATGAAGGGTGCCGGTATTGATCCCGGGTCAGTTACCAAAGTGCTGATGAGCCATTTACACAAGGATCATGTGGGCGGGATGGGTAAAAACCAGCCGGAGGGCAGTCGCCTGGCCGCTTTTCCGCAGGCAAAATATTATGTACAGCAGCGGGAACTGGAATATGCATTCGAAAAAGGATCCTCCGGTTATGCCCCGGAATCATTGGCGTTTTTGAATTCGTTCCCCAACCTCGTGAAACTCGCGGGCAACGGAAAAATTGATGATCATATCCGTTACGAACTAACGGGTGGCCATTGTCCCTATCACCAGGTTTTCCATTTGGAAGAAGACGGACAGCATTTCTTTTTTGGCGGCGATGTGGCGCCCCAATTAAACCAGATGAAGAGCCGCATGGTGGCCAAATATGATTATGACGGCAGAAAATGCATGGAACTGCGCCAGCAGTGGTGGGAACAGGGCAGGGAGGAGGGATGGACGTTTATGTTTTATCATGATATCAGGTTCGCTGTAGTGGAAGGTTAATTTGAGAATTTGATGATTTGAAAATTGAATACAGGTTCCTTCATTTCCACATTATCTCAGCACTCCTTTCAACACCCTCAGCCTTCCGTCAATCTTATCCCTATAGGGCAGTTTGAGGATCCGGGCGATGAGGGGGAATACATGGATGTTTTCAAATCCGGGAATCCGGAGATGTTGTTTGAAATCGGGGCCCCAGACATAAAAGCAGGCATGCATCTCCGTTAGTAATGAGTCGAAGCCGTGTTCGCCGGGGTTGAGCCGGTGTTTTCTAAAATTAAAAACCCTGGGGGGATGGCTCACCAGAATGATGTCGCCGATGCGGTTGTAAACATCATCCACTTTACTATAATGCCATACTACAGGCAGTTCATCCGACAGGTAAACATCATAATCCATGGCCTGGGATTTAATGGCAATTTCCGTGGCCAAAATATCTTTTTGATCATGGGCATACAAATGGGCCAGGGCCAGGGAGTTGGAGATCCT
>DASRLM010000136.1:0-2687 GCA_035648455.1 Puia sp.
GTTGTATTCATATCCGCCGCTGATTTGCAGGATAGACAGGAAACTATTGCCCGAATTTTTGTAAGAAGCATTATGCGACCAGGCTAATCCGCCGTATTCTTCCGTGTACGAATAGTTTTCTTTTTTCATTAAATACGTTGAAAAACCGGCAGTGGAAAAAAACCGTCCTTTCCGGTTGTAACTGAAATCATACCGCAGGGCAATCGGAATTTCGAACATATTGCAATTGCCTTCCAGATCCTGGATATTGTAGGAGGCCGGTATGCCGGTCTTGCTCTTGTTGAAATATTTCCCATCGGTATAATATTGTTTTTTATCCCAGAAAATGCCGACTTCTACAGCAAGGTGTTTGTTGAAGCGGTAACCTCCGAGCAGCCCGATGCTGTAGCCCGTTTTTTTAATGGACTGAAATTTAATGGTACTCAAATCGGGACCGGCCAGCACACTCAGATATATTCCCTTGTCCCCGGAAGGGGAAATTTTTGCCGTCTTTTTATCCTTGTTCAGGGAATCGGTTTTGGCGGGACCAGGTTGCCTGACCGTTATTCTTTGAGCAACATCCGGTTTTGGTATTCCGCCCTTAGCGGAATGATCGGGATTGCCGGCATTGCTGACCGCACTATTGCTTTCTGCTCCTTTTGAAGCAGAGGACGTGGCCGGCATATCTTCAGGAAGTTTTTGATTTTTCAGGGATGTATTGGAATTCAGATTCATTCCCGGGTTTACAGTCTGGCCGGCATCGGCATCCTGCTTTGAACTCAGTCCGGAAGCCGTATGTGATTTGGGATGTATAACCTCAGCGGGGGCACGCATGATTTGCGCGGAAGTGGTATGGGCTGATGCTGAATGATCTGGTACAGCATTTTCTGCCTTTATATTTTTTGAATCTGAAGATGGATTAAGTATTACCGGCCGGGCCGAGTGATTTCCACCGGTTCCCTGAAAATATTTCAGACTGAATAAACCCAAAGGCAGCAGGAGCAGGAGCCAGAAAAACCGGCGTTTGTTGTTCTTTTTATTTCCATACTCCATAAGAAGCGGAGCATTCTCCCCGACAACAGATTTCAGGCGCCCAAGAACGGCATCCCAATCCGAATCCGAGGTTCTCAGGGGATATTGTTCTCCAGCCTTACGAAACAGATCATCCATTTCGTCGTCTAAATATTCCATGTTTTTAGCTCCTCCTTTTCTTTAATAAGCTTTTGTAAGAACGTTCTTGCTCTTGATAAATTGGATTTGGATGTTCCGATGGAAATTCCCAGTGCTTCGGCAATTTCAAAATGGCTGCATCCATCTATCACAAACATGTTGAATACGACCCGGTAAGTGGGCGGCAGGCTCTTCACGTAGGTGATCAGTTCTTTGTACAGCAGTAACTGATCCGCTTTCTGGCTTTTATCTGCCTCTTCCCATACGTGTTCCGGTATGCCCCCGATTTCCGGTGTCATATTGTTTTTACGCAATTCATCAATTGATGTATTGATCACGATCCGCCTGATCCAGCCCATCAGCATGCGTTCCAGTATTTCATCATTTTCGTTCCTGAATTTTTCAAAATGCCGGAACAGTTTTACGAAAGCATCATTGACCACATTCGCTGCTATATCATAGCGATATATGTAGCGGAAACTGATTTTTAATGCGTATCCGTAGTAGCGCTCATACATTATCTTCTGACTGCGCGGCTCCTGCTTTTTGCATCCTTCAATAAGCTGTTTCAGATTGTCCAAGGTGATCGTATACAATTAACTGAGTTAAATCATGTATGCTTATATTTCTTTTTTTTCTTCGGTTTTTATGGGTACGGGTTAATGAGGACTGGCTATTGCGGTGCCGCCGGACTGTACTGGTTTACAACCGGCCATATGCCGGGGATTGGAAAACTAACCGCTTTGGTACTTCCGCGCTGCTTGTTATCGGCACCATAATAATACATGGGCCATCCGTTAAATACCAACTGCGTTTTTCCAAACACGTTGATGGTAGACAATAGCGATTTGTTGATACTCGACGGAGCAACCAGCGTGGTACCTACCTGAAAGATCGGGAACACGCCATTATTGCTGAAATCGGATTTGGTAAAGCTGTTCGAATCGGCTTTGTCCTTCTTAAACGAATATAAGGTTACTCCGCGATCATCCGTCAGGTGTTGATATTTGCCGGTTCCGGGTGTATAGGTACTGTCGTACAAAACACCGTCGTTGCCCACCAGCTGAACGTTGGACAGCATTACAGTATAGTCCGGTTTGGCCACAAACCAGATGCCCTCGATGCCTTCTCCATTCACATCTCCGGCCTTGCTGTCGTTCTGAAAATAATACAGTGGCCATCCCTTGTAGGTAGTTTGTGATGCCCCGTCTGACCGGGTAATGGTTTTGAAATCAGCCGCATCCAATCCGGTTCCCAGCTTTAAATGGGTGGCATTAAACACCGGCCAGACGGCCAGGCAACCCCCGGTGCAGTCTGAAGTATCTGCGGCATCCATGGTAAAGAAATACAGGGTTTTGCCCGCGCTATCCGTTAAAAGGGAACCCAGATTGGCATTTGTTCCCAGTTGAACATCGATGACCGGCGCCGGAGGCGTAAGGCTTGAACTATTGCTTTTTTTGCAGGAAACAATGCTTCCGGTAACCAATAGCACGGCGAAAATATAGGTCAATAGGTATTTATATTGCATGATGTTTTTA
>DASRLM010000137.1:0-2571 GCA_035648455.1 Puia sp.
GAAGAGAGTGCGTATTTTTTGCGAAGTTGTTTCCATCCGGGAAATACCAGCGGCTTCCAGGTTTCGCCAGAAATTTTTTTTATCATGGCAACGGGTTTTCATACAAGTTACAAAAAACAAAAACGAAAAAAATAAAATCTATTCCGTCAACCCACCTTCGCTTCGCTTCGGCAGGCAATGCCATCAACCCACCTTCGCTTTGCTTCGGCGGGCAATGCCGAAATCAGGTAGCCGAATCCATAAATCTCAAAAATTCTTTTTCTGACAGGATCTTGATGGCGGGTATTTTTTTTGCTTTTTCCAGTTTGGAGCCGGAGTCTTCGCCCACCACCAGGTAACTCAGTTTGCTGCTTACCCCAGCCAGGATCTTTCCACCCTGCTTTTCCACCATTTCTTCCGCCTCACTTCTTTTTAATTGGTTCAGGGTTCCGGTAAAGAGGAAGCTGAGGCCCGTCAGGTTTCCGGATTCGGTTTTATCGGAACGGGTACTCCTCAGGTTTACACCCAGTTCTTCCAGTTTGGCCAGCATTTTCCGGTTGTCAGGATTTTCAAAAAACTGCCGTATACTTCCGGCCACTTTCGGACCGATATCTTCCATTGCCAGCAACTCTTCCTCGCTGAAATCCCTGAAGTCCGGCAGGTAGCTGACCGCTTTGGCCAGGGTTTTGGCCGTTGTTTCCCCCACATACCGGATGCCGAGGGCGAAGATGACCCGGTGAAGGGGTTGTTTTTTTGACGTTTCTATGGCCGTCCGGAGATTATCAATGCTTTTTTCACCAAAGCCTTCCAGTTTACCGATCTGGTCAAAGGGGAGCTGGTAAATACCGGGCACATCTTTTAAAAAACCCAGTTCAAAGAATTTCATCACATTGGCTGCGCCGAAACTCCGGATATCCATAGCCTCCTTGCTTACAAAATGAATGATGCGTTCCACCACCTGGGCCGGGCAGTTGATGTTGATGCAACGCAGTATCGCTTCTTCCTCCGTTTTCACCAGTTCGTCTCCGCAGGCCGGGCAGTGTGTGGGGAAAACGATCTTTTTTTCCTTTCCCGTTCTCAATTCGGGCAGTGATCTGACGATATAGGGAATCACGTCGCCGGCGCGCTCCACCAATACGGAATCGCCGATTTTCAGGTCTTTGGAACGGACAACATCCTCGTTAAAAAGGGAAACCGATCCCACGGTGACCCCGCCGATGGGCACCGGTTCTATTTTAGCTACCGGCGTAATGCTGCCTGTTCTGCCCACCTGAAAATCGACCTTGATCAGTTTGCTGGTAGCCTGGCGCGCCTTGAACTTAAAGGCCATGGCCCAGCGGGGATGGTGCGTGGTCATGCCCATTTTATCCTGCAGGGCAAAGTCGTTCACCTTGATCACCATGCCGTCTATTTCATAAGGAAGCTGGTCCCGTCCGGATTCAAATTCGAGACAGTACGCAATCACCTCCTGAATATTCCGGAACAGCTTTTTTTCTTTCATCGGGCTCCGGAAACCGAGGTTCCACAGCATGTTCAGGGATTCGCTGTGGGTAGACGGCGCCTTTTTTGATTTTGCCGCGTGCGCCTGTTCCGTGACAGTGGTTTCCCCCCGGGCAATGTCGAGGTTGTCGTCGCTGGCGAAATAGCTTATGTGGTAAAGAAAGGCCTCCAGGTTACGGCGGCTCACTTCGGCCGGGTCCTTCATGTGCAGGGAACCCGAAGCCGCGTTCCGCGGGTTGGCGAGGGGAGGAAGCTGTTGCTCCGCGAGTTTCGCATTGAATTTTTTAAAATTTTCCTTATTCATCAGCACTTCCCCGCGGATCTCCACCTGTTCTATGCCGTAGCCGGAAAAAGCGGCGGATAAAGGGACCGACCGGATTTGTTTGATATTGCCGGTGATATCATCTCCTTCCACCCCATCGCCGCGGGTAGCACCGCGGACCAGCAGGTCATTTTCATAGATCAGGGAAATGCTGGCTCCGTCAAATTTCGGTTCCACACAATATTCCAGGCTGGCCAAGCCGGTGAGCTCCCTGGCCTTCCGGTCCCAGTCCACCAGATCATCGGCATTATAAGAGTTTTCCAAAGAAAGCATGGGAACCAGGTGGTGAACGGCCGGAAAATTTTTGGTCAGTCCTTTGGCCACGCGCTGCGTAGGGGAATCCGGTGTTATATGGTCAGGATGGGCGGATTCCAGTTTTTCCAGCCATTTGTACAAGCTGTCGTATTCCGGGTCCGTAATCAGGGGATCGTTCAGAATATAGTAGCGGTATTCATGAAAAACCAGCACCTGGCGAAGGGGTGCAAGTTCTTTTTCCCCCACCGGCTGCCGGGCGGCGCGCAGGAGCAGGGATTTGCTGAGATCCTGGAGATGCCGGGTTTGTTCGGAAGAATACATAAGATCAATTTTCTATCGGAATAAATAAAACAGCAGCCGGATATGTCATTTTAACACGTATAAAAAAATGTTGCTGATGTATCTTTATATTGTGTAACGGGAAACGGAATTACAAAAATACGGGCAATGCTGTCAAGTAAACTTCAGGAAAGGAAAGATATCCAAACGGTGCTCAGGCAGTTGAAAAGTGACGG
>DASRLM010000138.1:0-5566 GCA_035648455.1 Puia sp.
GTATGGATATTTCCAATAAAACAGCCCTGATAACCGGTGGGACACACGGGATCGGGGCGGCCATTACCGCTTCCCTGGCCAGACAGGCTGGAAACATCAGTGTGGTGGCCAGGAATACGGACGCCTCATCCATCAGGAAACAGATGGAAGATCTCGGTATTCCCTGGCTGCTGATATCTGCCGATCTGAGCAGGGAAGAAGAATGTAAGCGGGCAGTTCAGGAAACGATTGACCGGTTCGGGTCCGTGGATATATTAATTCACAGTGCCGGCGCTGCCGCAGGAGGCGGTCTGCTCAACGGTGCCAGAGCCGTTTGGTACCAGGCATTTGATATTCACCTGCATGCCGCATTTCATTTGTGTGCTGCGGCCGTTCCGTCCATGAGGGAAAGAAAAGGGGGCGCCATCGTATTCATTTCTTCCGCCGCCGGATTGCGTGGTGTTAAAAATGCATTGGCGTATGCGGTGGTGAAGGGTGCCATTCCGCAGTTTACCCGGGCACTGGCTATGGAGCTTTCGGATTTTAACATCCGCGTCAATTGCGTGTCGCCGGGCGTTATCCGTACGCGCTTTCAGGATTATCTCAGTGCTGAGCAGATAAAAAATAATCTGGACAACCGCATTCCGTTGCACCGTGAAGGAAAACCGGAAGACGTGGCCGATGCCGTGGACATGCTGATTAAAAATGATTTCATTACGGGAGAGAACATTGTCATCGATGGCGGAATGACGATGCGTATTGTTTAAAAAAGCATCAGGATGAAAATTGTACAACTGGAATTATTTAAAGTTCCTCCGCGCTGGCTCTTTTTAAAAATATCGACTGATCAGGGCATTGATGGCTGGGGAGAACCGGTAGTCGAAGGGAAAGCCGATACGGTGTCCGCTGCCGTAAAAGAAATGAGCGGTTACCTGATCGGTCAGGATCCGGGCCGGATCGAAGACATCTGGCAATTGCTTTATCGTGGCGGTTTTTATCGTGGCGGTCCTGTCTTAATGAGTGCGATTTCGGGCATTGACCAGGCGCTCTGGGACATCAAGGGGAAGGCTCTTGGTGTGCCGGTATATGATCTGCTCGGTGGCGCCGTTCGGGATAAGATGAAAATATATGGCTGGGTTGGCGGAGATAAACCATCGCAGGTGGCGGAAGGCGCAAAAAAACGCGTGGAAGCCGGTTTCCTGGCGGTGAAAATGAATGCCTGTGCCGCAATGGAATGGATAGACACGCCCCAAAAAATACGGGATGCCGTTGCCTGCATTCAATCGGTAAGAGAAGCCGTTGGATTTGACATCGGATTGGGTGTTGATTTCCACGGTCGCGTACACAAGGGCATGGCGAAAGGATTCATGCGCGATCTGGAACCGCTGAAGCTCATGTTTATCGAAGAACCGGTGTTGTCGGAAAACCGGGAAGCGTTTTTGCAACTCGCTCAGTATACCAGCACCCCCATCGCCACAGGTGAACGCCTGTTCAGCCGCTGGGATTTTAAATCTTTGTTTGAACAGGGTGCTGTGGATATCATTCAACCCGATCTCAGTCATGCGGGAGGGATTTCGGAAGTCAGAAAAATCGCCGCCATGGCAGAAGCCTATGATGTGGCGCTCGCCCCCCATTGCCCTCTCGGACCCATTTCGCTTGCTGCGGCCCTGCAGATAGATTTCTGTTGCCTGAACGCCGTTATCCAGGAAACCAGTATGGGTATCCATTATAATGAAGGAGCAGATCTATTGGACTATATTCGCAATCAGGAAGTATTTCGGGTGAAAAATGGATACATCAGCAAACCCGCATTGCCTGGTCTGGGCATTGAAATAGATGAAAAGAAAGTAAGAAAAATGGCAGCAAAGGGACATGATTGGAAAAACCCGGTATGGCGTAACCAGGACGGAAGTATTACGGAATGGTAACAAATACGGTTTATGCATAATTTTTTTCTAAGCTGCGACTGGGGTACATCCAACTTCCGTCTGAAGCTTGTCAGGGTGGCCGATCAGCAGGTGCTGGAAGAAGTTATTACGAAAGAAGGCATCGCCGCAACCTACGCACGCTGGAAAACAGCCTCCGGTCAGCACCACATTCAACGGGAAACTTTCGCCATGCAGGTATTACAGGATAACCTCTATGCGCTCGGTAAAAAGACAACCGAAATCCTGAAAGGCTTACCGGTGCTTATTTCCGGTATGGCCTCCTCGTCCATGGGCATACGGGAACTGCCATACGCTACGCTGCCTTTTTCACTGGATGGCCGGGATGCGGTGATTCAAAGGATCGGACCGGATGAAAAGAACACGCAGGAAATCTGGCTGATATCCGGATTAAAAGCAGCAGCGGACGTGATGAGGGGGGAGGAGACCCAGATGATCGGATTGGATACGGTTTTTTCGACGGGAAAAACGGTCGTCAGCATTTTCCCGGGAACGCATTCCAAACACATCCGCGTGCTGGAAGGGAAAATAATCGATTTCAAAACATACATGACGGGAGAACTCTTTGACCTGGTATCCGGCAACAGCCTTTTAAAGGAGGCGGTTTCTTCCGGCCGACAGGTTATGACTACAGGAGACTTCGACGCTTTTGACCAGGGCATCGCCCGGGCCGCGGCATCCAATTTTTTGAATGGATTATTTTCCGTAAGGGTAAATCACTTATTTAAATCATTCAGCAGGGATCAAAATTATCATTACTTAAGCGGCTTGCTGATCGGAACGGAGCTGAAGGATCTGACGCAGGAAGATCCGGGTCAGATTCAGCTATGCAGCGGGAGCCATTTATTTCCGCTTTATCAGCGCGGCCTGGAAAAATTAAATCTCACAAAAAAAACAACTTTTATTTTATCGGAGATGATGGATCAGTCTGCGGCGAAAGGGCAATTAAAAATATTTCAATATCATCATGGTAGATAAAAACGAACAGTATCCGGGAAAAGGTTTATTCTCCTGGACAGAATTTCTAAAAGTTCCGGTAATCGGCATCGCGCGGAATATACCCCTGGAAGCCATCATACAGATCCTTCCTTTGTATCAGTCGTCCGGGCTCACCAGCATCGAGATCACCATGAATTCAGACGGCGCGGAAGACATCATCCGGTATGCTTCCTTACGGTACAAGGATCATTTGAACATCGGCGCAGGAACGGTTTGCTCCCTGGATGACCTCGACAGGGCCCTGGTTGCCGGCGCCCAGTTTATTGTGACCCCGGTTATGGAAGAAGACATTATACGGCGATGTAAAGAAATCGGTATTCCCGTTTTTCCGGGTGCCTTTACGCCATCCGAAATTTACAATGCCTGGAAATCGGGTGCCGATATGGTAAAAGTATTTCCGGCTTCTGTGCTGGGTCCCCAGTATATCAGGGAACTGAGGGGACCGCTGAATCAGGTAAAGCTGATGCCTACGGGAGGAATCAATTCCGATAATGCAACGGCCTTTCTTCGCGCAGGCGCCAGCGCATTGGCTATGGGCAGTGAACTCATGGATAAAAAACTGATCCGCGATAAAAACTGGAAGGCGCTCTCCATGCATTTTGAACAGGTGGTGAAGAATATAAAAGAATATACCGGAAATCCCGCACAGGTCAGCTAACAAATTAAATCCGGAATGGAAATCCTATCACCGCGCGCCGTTCGTAAAGGTTCTCCGAAAATGCGGTGGGTTATGTTGTCCTTCGCTTTTCTGGCTACGGTACTGAATTATGTGGATCGTCTTGCGTTTAATTATTTAAGTGCACAGGGACAATTGAGGAATCTTATTCCCGACGACGCCTTTGGATATATTGCCACGGCTTTTTTTATTGCCTATATGCTGTCCAACCTCGTTTCCGGATTTGTAATTGACAAACTCGGAACCCGTTTGGGATATTCGCTGTGTATGGCATTCTGGACCACCTCCGCACTCCTGCATGCGCTGGCGAGGCTGCCCATTCATTTCGGAATATGCCGTTTTCTGCTCGGGCTGGGTGAAGCCGGAAACTGGCCCGCGGCCATCAAGCTGGCGGGCGAATGGTTTCCGCCGGAAGAACGGTCAACGGCCATCGGCATTTTTAACAGCGGTGCGGCCATTGGTGCCGTGGTGGCGCCACCCATGATTGCTTTTCTGGGATTACATTATGGCTGGCAGACCACCTTTATTGCGATTGGTATTTTGGGATATATATGGGTTGCCGGATTCTGGTTTACTTATTATACCCCCGAGCGTTCAGTTAAGGAGTCCAGGGCCAGGATTATTCCTCCGATGAAACTCATCAGGACCCGTTTTGTTTCCTGGTTCACTTTATCCAAATTTTGTATGGATCCCATTTGGTATTTCATTACTTTCTGGCTGGGTCGTTACCTGGTGGAAGTGCATGGATGGGGATTGGCCAAAATAGCCTGGTTCGCCATGTTCCCTTTTCTGGTTGCGGATCTGGGAAATGTGCTGGGCGGTTTATTTACCCAATTCATCATCAGAAAAGGAATGCCCGTACCAAAAGCAAGAAAATTGTCTGTCGGCATTTTCGGATCCGCTCTGGCCCTTTCGCTCATCCTGGGCCCTTTTGTGATCAGCACCCCTGTCTCGGCATTGATTGTATTGAGCCTTGCGGGATTCGGATATGCAGCCTATACGGCGAATTCGATGGCCTTTCCCGGTGACGTGGTTCCCCAGAGTGCCACGGCATCCGTGTGGGGGCTGGCCAGCGTGGGCGCTGGTTTGGGCGGAGCGTTGTTTCAATCGGTATCCGGAATCGCTTTAAAAAATCTGTCGGTCTCGCACAATTATGCGTTTGCCTACAGTGTGGTATTTATCGGTTATGGGGTATTGGCCCTGGTGGGCGTGTATATTATTTTATTCAGGATCGGTCCCCTGGTAAAAAATGAAAGCCTGCATCAATATGTACAATAGAAGGAATGGCCGCTATTTTATTTTTTACAGAAAAAATCCCGCTTATGCTGAAATTAAATCTCCTGCACCCGGAAATCCTCGAATCCCTTGGCAGTAACGGCCACGGGGCCAGAGTCCTGATTGCAGACGGTAATTTTCCCATTTCTACCAAAACGCCTGCTGCCTGCAGGAAAGTATTTCTGAACCTGGCGCCTGGCATGCTTTCGGTAACGGATATACTGGGGGTGATCAGGGAATTTATTCCGATTGAAAAATATATGTTCATGACACCACCGGATGAAAGTGAACATCCGATCCACAGGGAATTTGGAAAACTGCTGGGAGAAAATACAGCATTTCAGAAACTGAAAAGGGCTGAATTTTACAACGAAGCATCTTCCGGTGATGTATGTCTGGCCATTGCCAGTGGTGAAACCCGGCGGTTTGCCAATATCCTGCTGGTGATCGGAGTTGTTGTTTCGTCAGTTTAGTCGGCATACTGCAGCAGCATCGCCTGGACTAATGCATATTAAACAGAATCGTATTTGCTGGCTGACGTTATGGTTCCGGCAGGAAGAAAAATAAGCAGAGCTAAACGGACTGCCATAATTTGGCCGGAAGGCAGTTATAAATAGATGTTAAGGCCAAATTTAATGACCAATTTGGCCGTAAGTGTATATTTGAATACATTTAGGGCCAAATTTAATTA
>DASRLM010000139.1:0-2013 GCA_035648455.1 Puia sp.
CCAGATGCTGACTAAAAGAATCATACCCTGCCTGGATATCCAAAACGGGCGTACCGTAAAAGGAACGAACTTCGTTAATCTCCGGGATGCGGGGGATCCGGTTGAACTGGGCGCATGGTATGCGCAGCAGGGCGCAGATGAACTGGTTTTCCTGGACATCACGGCAACCAACGAGAAACGAAAAACACTGAGTGAACTGGCGCGCCGGATTGCTCATCACATCAACATACCTTTTACCGTTGGCGGCGGCATTTCCTCCGTTGCCGATGTGCAGGTATTGCTGGAAAACGGTGCCGATAAAATTTCCGTGAATACCGCGGCATTTAAAAACCCCGCGCTGATTGCAGAACTCGCCAGGGAGTTCGGAAGTCAGTGTGTGGTGCTGGCCATAGATGCCAAGAAATCCGGGGACGGTCAATATTATGTCCATCTGAATGGCGGACGGTTACCCACGAATATGACCTGTTCCAACTGGGCCAAAAAAGGCGTGGACCTGGGCGCCGGGGAAATTCTTCTCACCTCCATGGATCAGGATGGTACGAAAAAAGGATTTGCGCTGGAACTTACGCGCATGGTTGCCGGCTCCCTGCCCGTTCCCGTTATTGCATCCGGCGGAGGTGGAACCATGCAGCATTTTGCCGATGTATTTAACGAAGGATCTGCCGATGCGGCGCTGGCAGCGAGTATCTTTCATTTTCGCGAGATCCCCATACCCGGGCTAAAACAATTTCTGAAAGACCGCGGTATCAACATAAGAATCTAATTTTGTTTTATGGAAGTTAATTTTTCAAAATATGCCGATGGTCTGGCGCCTGCCATTGTTCAGGATGAACGCACGCGCAAGGTGCTGATGCTGGGCTTTATGAATCAGGCGGCCCTGGACAGGACAAGGGAGATCGGTAAACTGACCTTTTACAGCCGGTCCAAAAAAAGATTATGGACCAAAGGGGAGGAAAGCGGTCATTTCCTCACACTGAAAAGTATGGCGCTTGATTGTGATCAGGATACGCTCCTGATCCAGGCCATGCCCCAAGGTCCTGTCTGTCATACAGGTACGGATACCTGCTGGGGCGAAAAGAACGAACCGGCCGGCTTTCTGGCCCATCTGGAATCCGTGATTCGCGAAAGAAAAGATCATCCCTCCGAAAACTCTTATGTTTCCGGGTTGTTTAAAAAAGGGATCAATAAGATCGCCCAAAAACTGGGAGAGGAAAGTGTGGAACTGATCATTGAGGCCAAGGACCAGGACGATTCCCTTTTTCTGAATGAAGCGGCCGACCTGCTTTTTCATTACCTGATCCTATTACAGGCCAGGGGGCATAATTTGCAGGACGTTAGTGACGTTCTTGCATTGAGGGAGGTGAAAAAATAAAAGGGGTTCAAGACATAAAATTAATAAAGTACATGAAAAGTTTTCTGATCCTGATTGCCGGATTAACCGGATTGGCTAATGGCCAGGTGGTTAAGCCGGCTGGTTTTACTATAACCGGTCAGGTAAAAGGAGTTGCTGATAAGTCAGCCGTTTTTGTAACCGATGCCAACAAATTAACGGATACCCTGGCAAAGACAATGGTAAAGAACGGGGCCTTTATACTGAAAGGACAGGTTCCGGAACCTAACCTGTACGAATTGAATTTCAAATCGGTGGAAAAAAAGGCTGTGTTGTTCATCGGCAACGACAACGTAAAAGTAGAAGGTTCGGTCGACAACCTGGCAATGCTTAAAGTAACCGGATCTCCCAGTCATGATGACTTTATGCTCTTTCAGCAAACCTTTAATACGTATTTCCAACAGTTGAATGCCATGAGCAAACTGGCAAACTCTCCTGAAGGCGTCACCAGAAGAGATTCGATCGGCGAAGCATACAATGCGGTTGCCGGCGTAATAGAAAATAAAATTGACAGTTTTATCCAGGAGCGGAAATCTTCCTATGTAAGTCCTTTTGTGTTGGTGGTCACCAATCAGCTGACGAATGATCCGCTGCTGCTGGAACGGAGATATCTGAGCCTGTCT
>DASRLM010000140.1:0-2631 GCA_035648455.1 Puia sp.
TTTTTGTAAATGAGCTGTCCGGAATACGGGACATTCCGTTCTGGATGAAGCACATGTCTGCCGACGCGGATGCCATGAGCTTTGTAGACGTGGTGTTTCCGGCCTTTCTTTTTATTGCCGGCATGTCCATTCCCTTTGCCCTTCACAGACGGTTAACAAACAATCCGGAACGGGGTAAGTTGCAGAAATATATTTTATGGCGCGTTCTTGGGCTGCTTTGTTTCGGATTTTTTATGGTGAATGGAGAAAGTTCAGGACCGCACAATATGGTTCTGCCGATCTATGTCTGGTCACTGCTTTTTTATTTCTTTGCCATCATGGTCTGGCAGGTATACCGGGTGAAAGCCAGAAAATGGGTTTGGGCCCTGCGTGGAATCGGTTTGGCGGGTTTACTTTTCCTGGCATTGATTTATCGCGGGGGGCACGACGGTGATCATTTTATTACGCCAAGATGGTGGGGTATCCTGGGCCTGATCGGCTGGGCCTATCTGTTCAGTTGTTCCTTTTACCAGTTGTCACGCGGAAGGATTGTTCCCCTGCTGCTTTTTATCGCGCTCTGCACGATTCTGTTTGCGTTGACGAAATATTTCGGCTGGTATGATTTTCCCGCAAAAAATGGAACGCATATTTCTGTCATGCTCAGCGGGATCGCCGTGAGCGTACTGCTTTTTGACGAAAAAGTTGTTTCTACGGTCAGCCGGCGGATGCTGCGGGTAGCGGGCCTGGCGTTGCTTTTAGGCGTTGCGGCTTATTTCCTAAGACCGTTGTTCCCGATTTCCAAAATTTATGCTACGCCCAGCTGGGGATTTTACAGTGCTGCAAGCTGTTGCCTGTTGTTCCTGCTTTTTTACTGGGTGATCGATGTAAAAGGAAAAAAGGGATGGACGCGCTTTTTTCAGCCCGCGGCAGAAAATCCTTTGCTGACCTACCTCATTCCCGATATTATTTTCGCCATGGTCATGATCTTTCACATCAGGCTCTTTCCGGCTAAATGGTCGTATGGCGTTCCGGGTATGTTGTGGTCAGCCGCCTTCGCCATAGGGGTTATGTTTATAGCGAAGGGGCTGAACAAACTGCACGTCCGGCTGCAGCTTTAATTATTTCAGATCATGCGGCAGGGCGGCCGGTTTTTTATTAAACTGCTTATCCATTTCGTCAATCTGCATGATCATGCGGTAGGTAGTAAAAATATCCTGCGCAAAGTCCATTTGCTTTTCGGATAAGTTCCCGGTTTTTCCCTGCAGGATCATATACGCGTTGGTCGCCAGCTGGTCATCACTGGTTTCATCACCCATGGATTTATAATAGCGCATCTGCTGCTGCAAATCCTTTTTCAGGGAGGCCTCCACCTTTCTCGCCAGGGTACTGTCGCCGGCCAGATAGCAGGCCTGCAGGAAATCGGCGGAGATGCCGTCCTGTTGGTTTCCCCTGTTGGTGGTCATCCCATAGGGGAAATTGGATTCGCGCACGCCTTTATCGAAATGTTCCAGTACGTTCCGGGCCGAATCTTTTTTACCTGCGTCGATCAGGCTGAAAGCCACCTGGGAATGGGCCATCCGGATGCTGTTCAGGTGACGGCGGTTCTCCTCGTCATAATACACGCCTTCCTTGTCCGCATTACCATAGCCGAATTTTTCCATGATGTTCTTATACGCCGCATCATTATCCACGCCGCCTTTCTCAACCGGCACGAGCTGGTAGGAAAGTCCACGGAGACGGACATATTTCGCTATGCCGAGATCGTTGAGTTCCTGGGTTGAGGTAAAGCAGATGGGCCGTTTCCAGTGATTGGCCGCAATCACAGAATATACCGCCAGGTCGTTTTTCAGCAAATAATTCTTGTTCGGAATATCAATATGCAGTTCGCTCAGCACACTGTCTCCCGCGTTTACGGTTCCGTTTTCTTTTACCGTATTAAGATCAACCGGCACGCTGAATTTTTTGACGGGGAACAGGTTGTATGTTTCATCTTCCTGTTGATTGGTGTATTTCGGATCATCGCTGCCGATCACATTCTTCATCATGTCGTACAGATCGTAATATTTATTCTGGTCAAACCCGGGAAGCTTTTGATAATAAGTCACATCGCGGTTGTTTCCCTGGATCTGTTCCGGCGTGAAGATCACGTCGAAGGGGGCGCTCTTATTTATTTTATAACGCAGTTCATTGATGTACCAGTCCGTACCCAGCAGACTGTTCACCACCACGCGCACATCGGTGCGGATGCCTTCCACCTCCTGCGCATACCATAGGGGATAGGTATCGTTGTCACCAAAGGAAAACAGGATGGCGTTGGGCGGGCAGCTTTCGAGATAATCCTTGGCCAGGTCCCGGGCCAGTGTTTTTTTACTTCTGTCGTGATCGTTCCATTCCTGGCTGCCCATAAGTACGGGAACGGCCAGCAGGCAAAGACCTGCGGCGGCATAATTGGATACCGGGCCCTTGAGGAACCGGTCGAATTTTTCTTTCACCCATATCACGCCCAGCCCGATCCAGATGGCGAATGCGTAAAAGGATCCCACATAAGCATAGTCCCGTTCGCGGGGCTGCTGACCGGCCTGGTTGAGATAGATCACCACGGCCATACCGGTAAAGAAAAACAACAGGAAGTTGATGATGAAATCTTTTTTG
>DASRLM010000141.1:0-2400 GCA_035648455.1 Puia sp.
AAAAAGGTGCAGGCACTCATACTATTGATGACTGCCTGCACCCTTCCAAATATATCTCAAACCTTCCGCTTTATAATAAGTCGCCAGGATCTGAATCACAGGATTTAATGTAATTTGTTGTAACCACTCTTCACAGCAAAAAAATACACTTTTCAGTCATTTTTCCACCCCTTCCGCGCCCGGATTATGCCGCGCTGCAAATATAGCTGATTTCATTGTGCGAAATATGCCCAAAAGGGTATTTGGAGCCAGTTTCTTAAAAAGAGAAGAAATTGGTTATTCGTGAAATAAATACATTAAAATCATTGGTTTACGTCTCCCGTATTCAGAGATTCCAGGATCAATACCCGGTAGCCTGCCCTGGTGAGCCTGGAACCGTCCCCATCCGCTGCCAAAACCGGCAAAATCATGGGATTGTCTATGCAATAGGTGCTGCTGTACCAGCTGATAACGGCTGTTTTTGTCCTTACCTGTCTGTCTAACTTTTCCTTCAGGGCAATCGGAAGGTCCGTACTGGTGAGCCGGAACCGGGAAGCCGTAACGGAAGTGTTTGAAATCCATATCCGCGACAACCGGATATGGTTCCCAATGGCATAAATACTTAAAAATGCAAACAGGCCAATTAAAACCTTTTTGTCCAGCTTTCGATAGGCTTGTTCTACCAGTATGGGATAGAACAAAAATGAGGTGAGCTTGAAATGCCTGGTGTTAAAATCAATAGATGAACCTTCGCAATAAAGAACAATAAATACTAAAACGGAAAGCAGATAAAGCATCAAAACGATGGAATTGTATTTCCTTTTGACGAAATCATTTTCAGGGAAATGTTTTATGAAGTAAATAAAAGCAGCTAAAACGCCGCCCGATAAGATCAGCAAATAGATGTTTTGCAAAAATGGCCGGCTGTTTAACCAGGCATTTACCGAATCAAAAAAATAAACGGAAGTAAAAGGACTAGCAATGGGAAATAAAAAGTTAACCGGGTTTAATGAAAAATGTTTCATTGCATCCGCTGGAGTAGCGCCCCGATGGATGAATCCGAAATATATGAACAGACAAACCAGAGAACCTGAAATAATATAAGGAAGGTAGATGTTTACGCTTTGTTTTAATTCCTGCTTCCGGAAAGGTTTA
Organism: Puia sp.; assembly: GCA_035648455.1. Taxonomy (GTDB): domain Bacteria; phylum Bacteroidota; class Bacteroidia; order Chitinophagales; family Chitinophagaceae; genus Puia. Next base: position 1,135 of record DASRLM010000141.1, read on the forward strand.
TTCCAGATAAAAAAATAATTCAGTTCTTCAGAATTGGCTGCTATTAATAAGAAAATCAGCAAAGGGATCACAATCAGCATCTGCAGTTTGCAAATAAAGGAAACGAATATAACCAGGATGGGCAGGATCCATTGCCCATAGCGGTTGACAAACCATTTCTGAATGACAAATATCCAGGGGAAAACCATGAAATTCAGGCTCTCCCCCCCGTCATACAGGTAATACCGCTGCAAAATGGAACTGCTGAATAAGATCAGCAGGAGCGACACCCAAATAGTCCGGCTATCAAAATGATATCTCCTGAACACCAGGAAATAGCCAAGTGTTCCCAGTAGCGTGCCTAAAAAGTTTACCAGCGTGACTGCCACACCAATTTTTAAGTGGAACAGCCTGATAAAAAATAAAGGCGCCAGGTATTGTCCGGGACTCCACCAGGTTAGAAATCTTTCCTGCAGCTGGTGGGTGTCCGGATTGAAAAAAAGAAAGGTATTGAATTTGCCGGTCCAGTAATATCCGTTCATGGCTTCAAAACCATGCACCGAATCGCTGTTGATCAATTGAAAAGGCGTGTAAAGAGTAAATAACAAAACTAAAGACAGGATCGTGAGCAGTAATATTTTGCTATTCAGTGTTGGAGACATGAGCAATTTAATCATCCATCCGGGAATATCTTCTTCCTGAAGGTATGTAATTAACCCAAAAGACGTCCTCCTTACTGTTTATGTCAACGGGCCCGTGACCGATAATACAGAAAGGCCCGTTTCAAAACAATTTCCCCTGCTCACCCGGCCTCCGGAACCGGCTGCAATCCAGTTCCCATCTTTCCGCATTCAGTCCATAGAGTTTTCCGTATTTCTTATACTGCTGGTTCACGAGCTCGGCAATGGATCCCTCCCCGCGCATGCGCACCCCAAAACGGGAATCGTTCACCTTGCCGTCGTGACCAGCTTCGATCATGTGCCAGACCTTGTCCGCCCTGTCCGGAAAATTTTTGTACAGCCAGTCGTGAAACAGGAACTTGACGGCCCCATTCAAACGGATGAACGTATACGCCGAAAAACTCGCGCCGTTTTCACTGGCTTCTTTCATGATGCGCTGCATTTCGTGTTCATTCAGACCGGGAATCATCGGGCCCATCATGACGCCCGCCCGAACACCCAGTGCACTTAACTCGCGTATAGTGCGCAATCGTTGTGTGGCCGTGGTGGTGCGCGGTTCCATTTTCTGACGCAGATCCTCATTGAAGGAAGTGATGGAAACCAGGAT
>DASRLM010000142.1:0-5111 GCA_035648455.1 Puia sp.
GGGGGATGCGAACCTGGGTTCGCAGGCAGGTATGGACTTCTGGATCGTGGGAATGGCCTTGTTTGTGATCTCCTCTCTGCTGGGTGGTTTGAATTATATTACAACGATCCTGAATATGCGGACAAAGGGCATGAGCATGACGCGGTTGCCACTGACCATCTGGGCTCTTTTGTTTACAGCCATCCTGGGGGTACTGTCATTCCCCGTGCTGCTGTCCGGACTGATCCTGCTGATGTTTGACCGTCATTTTGGAACAAGTTTTTTTCTGTCGGATATATTCATCACGGCTACCCAGACGGCGCTTCCCAACGAAGGGGGAAGTCCCATTTTATTCCAGCATCTGTTCTGGTTCCTGGGACATCCGGAAGTATACATTATTATTCTCCCGGCCATGGGACTCGTGTCTGAAGTGATGGCCATCAATGCCCGAAAACCGATTTTCGGATATATGGCCATGGTGGGTTCATTATTTGCTATCACCATCCTGGCCTTCCTGGTATGGGCGCATCATATGTTTGTGACCGGATTAAATCCATTCCTGGGATCGGTGTTTGTTTTACTTACGCTGCTGATTGCGGTTCCTTCGGCTATTAAAGTATTCAACTGGCTCACGACGCTCTGGCGGGGAAACCTTCGGTTTACACCCGGCATGCTGTTCGCCATCGGATTTGTAAGCATATTTATTTCCGGGGGACTGACCGGGATCTTCATCGGTAACTCAACGCTGGATATTCACCTGCACGATACCTATTTCATGATTGCGCATTTTCACCTGGTGATGGGTGTGGCCGCCTTCTTCGGAATGTTCTGTGGCGTATATCACTGGTTCCCAAAAATGTTCGGGCGATACATGAATAATACGATGGCGTATATACATTTCTGGGTTACCCTTGTCGGGGCCTACCTGATTTTCTGGCCGATGCATTATGAAGGATTGGCCGGCATGCCGCGCCGGTATATGGATTACAGCGGATGGTCGTCCTTTAATAAATTTGCCGGGCTGAATCAATTCATTACGGATGTGGCCCTTGTGGTATTTGCTGTTCAGCTCATGTTCGTATTCAACTTTTTTTATTCCATTTTCAAAGGAAGAAAGGTTACCGTAAAAAATCCATGGGGAGCGAATACGCTGGAATGGACAACGCCAATCAGGCCGGGACATGGAAACTGGGTCGGGGAGATTCCTGAAGTGCATCGCTGGGCGTACGATTATGGCAAGGACGGAAGGGATTTTATTCCGCAAACAGAACCTCTTGGAGCCGATGAACAGCATCATTAGTTCCGGGAAAAATCCCCATCAAGTAATGGAACAGGACACGGTGAAGCAATCCAGTTCTTTTAAGGTAGCGGCCAAATTAAAGGACTACCTGATGCTGGTCAAATTCAATCTCAGCTTCATGGTTGTGTTTTCGGCGGTGGTGAGTTATTTACTTGCCCCGATGGTAACCGGATTCGACCTGCAGGCCATCGTGCTGTTATTTGTCGGCGGTATGCTGGTGACCGGAAGCGCGAATGCCATCAATCAGGCATTGGAAAAAGATACCGATGCCATGATGAAGCGTACGACTGGGAGGCCGGTAGCATCAGGAAGAATGTCCGTGGCAGAAGCCATGTCGTTCGCCACCATTTGCGGATTGGCGGGTGTTATGATCCTCTGGCATTTTAATTTCCTGACCGCCCTGTTATCTGTCTTCAGTCTTTTTTTTTATGCCTTTATATATACACCGTTAAAGAAAGTCAGTTCTGTAGCTGTGCTGGCCGGGGCAATCCCCGGCGCTATGCCCTGCCTGATCGGGTGGGCCGCAGGAAACGATAACCTGAGCGCCGGAGGCTGGATTTTGTTTGCCTTGCAGTTCTTCTGGCAGTTTCCCCATTTCTGGGCCATTGCCTGGATTGCCCATAAGGATTACAGTAAGGCCGGATTTAAATTATTGCCATCGGGGGAAGGGCAAACAAAATATTCCGCCCTTCAGGCAGTTATTTATTCGCTGCTGTTGTTGCCGCTGGGGGTAATGCCATATTTCAACGGCATGAGCGGTATGGTGAGTTTGTTTGTGTTACTTATTGCGAATCTGTTTATGATCGGAACCTGCGTACAATTATACCGGAAAATGACTACAGCAGCGGCCAGACGGGTAATGTTTGGAAGTTATATCTATCTGCCGGTGGTTTTACTGGCGCTGCTGATTGATAAAGTACATATATTGAATTGAGTATGATGAGCCATTCACTAGAATTTGCAAACGTGGTTGAACAAAATAAAAAAATACACCCTCATAAATTTACTTTATGGGTGGGCATAGCCAGTATCCTGATGATGTTTGCCGGACTTACCAGCGCTTACCTCGTAAAAAGGGAACAGCCGGGCTGGACCAATTTTGAGGTGCCGGTGATTTTCTGGTATTCCACTGCGGTGATTCTGATCAGCAGCCTGACCATGTATTTGTCCCTGAAATCTTTCCGGGACCGGAGCATGATAAAATATAATAAACTGATAGCAGTTACCGCCGTGCTGGGTGTACTGTTCATGTTGCTTCAGTTTTTCGGTTTCCGGCATCTGTGGCGAAACGGGATGGTTTTAAGAGGATCCGGCGCTGCCCAGTTCCTGTATATTATTGCGGGCCTGCACGTCCTGCATGTAATGGGTGGGGTCATTGCGCTGCTGACCCTGTTTGTGCGTTCGAAAAATACCAGGATACGCAGTTATAACAGCGTGCCTGTTGAAGTGGTGGCCACTTACTGGCATTTTGTTGATATACTATGGATTTATCTGTTTATTTTCTTTTTGTGGGTACAGTAAGTATGCTTTTTGTTAAATAAATTTGCGAACAGTTTAAAACAATCTCATGGCACAAGCAGTTCCTGCGGGTCAAAAATGGTGGAGTGGCGGAAAGAGCCCGTTTCATGTGGAATATGGAAAACTCATGATGTGGTTTTTCCTGATGAGCGATGCCTTTACTTTTGGCGCCCTGCTGATCTCTTACGGAACTATCCGGATGTCTTCCAACTCCTGGCCCAACCCCAATGAGGTATTCAAAACTTTTCCCATCGTTGGTGAAATGCCCGTGCCACTGGCTTTTGTGAGCCTGATGACGTTTATCCTGATCATGAGCTCCGTAACCATGGTTATGGCCGTGGGAGCCGGTCAAAATAACGACCGCAAAGCTGTTCTGAAATGGTTGTTTTTTACGATCCTCGGCGGCCTCGCGTTCCTCAGTTGTCAGGCCTGGGAATGGACGCATCTGCATATGGAAGGCGCCTGGTGGGGGAGGAATCCGTTTATGAATATTGACGGTACCCAGTCATCCACCAATTTTACCAACTACTTTTTTACGATCACCGGGTTCCATGGTTTTCACGTATTCTCGGGAGTGATCGTGAACATTATTATGTTTATCATGACCTGGAAAGGAACCTTTGAACGCAAAGGACATTACCTGATGATTGAAAAGGCCGGATTATACTGGCATTTTGTGGACCTCGTCTGGGTATTCGTGTTCACCTGTTTTTATCTGTTATAAATTAATTTATTCCGTATATGGATTCAGCAACAACGGCCCCGCAGACAGCGCATACTGACAAGCACAGTTTTGATACGCGGCTCATCTGGAGAACATTTTGGGTATTGACGGCCATCACGATATTTGAGCTGGGTATAGCGATCCTTTATTATGAAACGGATTTTCTGCCCAAACACATCCTGAACGGTGTGTTTATCATCATGACCCTGGCCAAAGCATTTTTCATCATTGCCGAATTCATGCACCTGCGTCATGAAATCAAGAACCTGATCATGGTTGTTGGCGTTCCCTGTTTATTGTTCCTCTGGTTTGTGATTGCGTTTATGAGCGACGGGGTTTCGTATCGTCACCTGCGTAACCGCTACGACCGTTACCAATATGAACAGAGCAAGACACCGGTTAAGAAAACGGAAAATCACGAGGCAAAAAAGCCGGGGGTTGAGTAAGGGGTGGATGGCTTAACATAAAAATATTCATAAACCATTGCCCAGGCGGTGGTTTTTTTATCTGATAAACTTTCCAGCATTGAGCAAGAAAGCGCTTTTGGCCATTGTGATTGCCCTGCTGATTCCCCTAGCTCTTTTCAGGATCCTGACCAAAGCCAGTGAAAGGGCCATTGATATGCCCCGGCGTTTTTATCCGGATACGGTGATCACCCGTATGCAGGATGGCAAGCAGCTCACCGATACTGTATGGCATGCCGTGAATGATATCCGGCTGACCAATCAACTGGGCCATACCGTTTCGCTGCGCGATGATACCAGGGGAAAGGTTATCGTTGCTGATTTTTTCTTTACCAGGTGCCCCTCTATCTGTCCCTATCTTACAGCAAACATGAGAAAGCTGCAGGATGCTTTGCTGACTAAAGACCGGTTTAAAGAATTGAATCCTGCATTTGTACAATTCATTTCCTTCAGCGTAGACCCTGAACGTGATTCCGTGCCGGTGCTCAAAGCGTACGGAGATAAATTTGGCGTGGATCCGGATCTCTGGTGGTTGCTGACGGGCCCTAAAAAAGAGATTTATGATTTTGCGCTGAATGAATTGAAAATGGGCCTGGTGGATGGTGAAGGCGTGGATTCGAATTTCATTCATACCCAGAAAATGGTTTTACTGGACAAGGAACATGTGGTGAGGGGATATTATAACGGGCTGGACAGTGTTGACCTCGCGAAACTGGCCAACGATATTGTATTCATCATGCTGGAAAAGGACAAAAACTATGTTTCCCCGCTTCAGGAACTGAAACCGCTGATTCCGATGATTTTATTAATTGTTGCCGCAACAGGCGCCCTGATATACTTTTTATTCAGAAAGCCAAAAATTCCTTTAAAAAGGCCCGAACAAATATGAAACAGCGGAACCTGACCCTGCCCATCGTGATCATCTCCATAGCCATTCCACTGGGTGTGGCTGCATTGATCATGCTTCCGCATGCGAGAATGAACCCGGGGTTTAATACATCCTCTCTGCCTTTGTTTCATGCCATCCTGAATTCCACGACCGCCATTCTGCTGCTGGCGAGTTTATATTTTATAAAACATCAGCGGGTCCGTGCGCACCAGGCCGCCAATTTAACGGCTGTTGTGC
>DASRLM010000143.1:0-3646 GCA_035648455.1 Puia sp.
GCATTAGGAATTTGAGATCCTGATCGAAAACGGGGCATGCTCCTCTTTTTAATTTTTACTTTTTAGTTTACTTTTTACCTTCCGCCTCCAATGAAACTCCGCCTCATTAAGTTTTTCAAGGATTTTCTGCTCTGGAGCGGCATCCTGCGCATTTTCTCCCCCCTGAATCACCTGTTTCTTTTTACCCGGAATTTTAACCTCCTCCGGAAATGGATCGTCCGGACGAATCGTGAGCCGCTGTTAATCAATGACTTCTATTCCTGGAAGCGGGATTACCCCAAACGGTTCCAGCTGTATGAGGCCGTAGCGCGGAAATACCGGCTGGACAGTAAAGCGCTGCTTTACCTGGAATTTGGCGTGGCCTCCGGAAGTTCCTTTTTCTGGTGGCTGAAGAAAAATACCCACCCGGAATCGGTATTCCGGGGATTTGATACGTTTGAGGGCCTTCCGGAGGATTGGGGCGGATTTAAAAAAGGCGCCATGGCATTCAGTCTCGGGGAAGTCAGTTCCGATGATCCACGTGCCGGCTTTGAAAAAGGTATTTTCCAGCAATCCCTGAATCCCTTCATTGAAGCCAATAAGGAACTGCTGCGCGGCAAACCCAAACTCATTCACCTGGACGCCGACCTTTTTTCCTCCACCATTTTCGTTCTCACCCAACTATATCCGTATATCAATAAAGGAGACATCCTCTTCTTTGATGAATTCAACGTCGCCAACCACGAATTCTTCGCCTGGCAGATTTTTACCGAATCCTTTTACGTGAAGCTGAAGCCGATAGGGGCGGTGAATAATTTTTATCAGACGGCATTTGTGGTTGAGTAGATGTCAGCTTGTGGGAAAGTTGACGGTTGACGGTTGACCGTTGACGGACTTCAGGTGCGAATCCGCAATAAAAGACGGTCAACCGTCAACCGTCAACCGTCATCGAAACAAGAAGATTCACTTCAACAGCTGAAACGCAATCAAGCTCATCACATACGCCAGTCCCGTCATATAAATAAACTGAATGATCGGCCATTTCCAGCCGCGGGTTTCTTTTTTAACGACGGCGAGGGTGCTCATGCACTGCATGGCGAAAGCGTAGAAGATCATAAGCGAGACGCCGGTGGCGAGGGTGTAGACTTTGGCGCCGTCATCGGTGCGGGCGGAAGCCATACGCTGACGAAGTGTTTGCGGGTTGGCGTTTTTGCCGCCTTCCACACTGTATAATGTTGCCATGGTGCCGATGAAGACTTCACGCGCGGCAAAAGAGGTGATCAGGGCTATGCCTATTTTCCAGTCGTAGCCTAAAGGTTTGATTACCGGTTCAATCGTTCTGCCAAGAATACCGGCGTATGAATTTTCGAGCAGGGCGGCGCCTTTGGCCTTGGCCTGGGACGGGGCGCTGTATTGGGCTGCGGCGGCACGCATGCGGTCCGGGGGACCGTAAGTGCTCAGACCCCAGAGGATCATGCTGATCACGATGATCACTTTTCCCGCATCCCGCACAAATATTTTTGCCTTGCTCACCATGGTGACGGCCACATTCTTCCAGCGCGGGGCACGATATACCGGCAATTCAAGGATGAAAAAGCTTTTCTCCGTGGAATGGATGAACCGTTTGGCCACATAGGAAACCACCAGGGCGGCCACCATGCCCATCAGGTACAGGCCCATCATCACGAGGCCCTGTACATTGAGCAATCCCAGCACCTGGTGGTTGGGAACCACCAGCGCGATCAGCATGGTGTATACCGGAAGCCGCGCGCTGCAGCTCATTAAAGGGGTGACGAGGATGGTGAGTAGTCTTTCTTTTTTGTTTTCAATGTTCCGGGCGCTCATGATGGCCGGTACGGCGCAGGCGAACCCGCTGATCATGGGCATTACACTTTTCCCGTTCAGGCCCACTTTACGCATGAGCTTATCCGTTAGAAAGCTGATGCGGGCCATATAACCCGTGTCTTCGAGCACGGTGATCAGTCCGAAGAGGATCATGATCTGCGGAATAAACACCAGGATGCCGCTGAGGCCGGCGAGCAGGCCATTCACCATCAGGTCGCGGAACCAGCCGTCGGGCAACTGGGCGGAAATCCAGATACTCAATTTGGTGAAGGTCCAGTCCAGGCCGTCCATCGGAAACTGCGCCAGCCAGAACACACTCTGGAAAAGCAGGAAAAGAACGGCAAGCAAGATCAGGTAACCCCACACGCGGTGGAGCAGGATATTATCCAATCGTTCGGTGAGCAGGGCTTTCTGCAGCGGATCGGGTTCGGTGGTGGTCAGCTGCATCACCTGTTTGATACGGGCATACCGCTGCATGATCTCTTCGGCCTGTACGCGGGTATGGTTGAACTGGTTTTTTTCTTCAATGCCTTCGATGCGGTTGTGTTCATCGGTGGGGAAACGCAGGCCCTCGTGATTGATGAGATAATGCAGCGCGGTATAATCGCTGATATCGGGAAAAACCTGTTTGAGCTGGGAAACGGCATCATTGGCCAGCGCGCGGTTCGAAATAAAATCACGGACGGGCGCCTGGGTCAGTTGCTGGGCACGCTGGGCGAGGGCCTTTTTCAATTGGGCCAGCCCCTTGTTCTTGCGGGGATTGACGGGAACAACGGGAACGCCGAGTTCGCGTTCCAGTCCGGGCACGTCGATCTCAATGCCTTTTTTTGCCGCCAGGTCCATCATGGTCAGCGCAATCACCACCGGGATTTTCAGATCGATGATCTGGGAAGAGAACAGCAGGTTTCTTTTCAGGTTGCTGGCATCCACGAGCAGGATCACCATATCCACTTTCACTTCTTCATCCTGGTTGAGCAGTACTTTATAGGTCACCCATTCGTCCGAACGTTTGGGGTACAGGCTGTAGGTTCCCGGGAGATCCACGATGCTCGCGGAATTGCCCGGGCTCAGATCGCTCGAGCCGGTTTTCTTGTCGATGGTAACGCCCGGGAAGTTGCCTACTTTCTGATTCATACCCGTCAGGGCATTAAAAAGGGAGCTTTTTCCACTGTTCGGGTTGCCAACCAGGCCAATATGTATTTTTCTTTTGTTCAATAGGCACTATCCGGATTAACCGGAAAATGAGGGAGCAAAAGTAAATCCGATCATCGGGATTAGTTTACGAATTCCGGAGTTAAATGATCGGGCTGGCGTTAAAGTATTGGCCTGAGAGAAATGGCCGGCGGGAATTAAATAAACCAGCCCAGCATAAGGCAGATAAAAACAATCACCGGCGAAGGGAGGTGGCTGTACCGAAGCAGGAGGAACGTGATGAGGGTCACAAAGATTTCCAGGCCCAGTATCAAATTATTTGAGAAAGTAAAATCCTTGATCATGTACAGGCTGCCGGCCACCATAATGCCCACAACTACTGCATTGATGCCCTCGAGCGCGCGGTAAACGGTGGCATATTTTTTCAGGTTGGACCAGATGGGAAAGAAGAAAAGGACCAGCAGCGCGCTCGGCAAAAAAATCGCGATGGAACCGATCACACAGCCCAGAATCTGCATCGAAACGCCCAGATCCCGCATGGCGATGCCCCCCATATAGGAGGAAACGGAGAAAACGGGCCCGGGAATGGCCCTCACCATACCGGCGCCGGTATAGAAATCACCCTTGTCGATCTTAACCACATTGGGATTCCGCTCGATCAGCTTCTGGG
>DASRLM010000144.1:0-4964 GCA_035648455.1 Puia sp.
GTTCGGCATCTGTCTGGGGCATCAGTTGCTGGCCCTGGCCTACGACATACCCACATTTAAAATGCATCATGGCCACCGTGGCCTCAATCATCCGGTGAAAAATCTGTTGTCGGGTAAATGTGAGATTACCACCCAGAATCATGGATTTGGGGTGGATCCGGAAGCCGTCAGAAAAAATGAACAGGTGGAAGTTACCCACATTAACCTAAACGACCAGTCCATCGAAGGCATCCGGGTTAAAAACAGACCCGTATTTTCTGTTCAATATCATCCGGAATCTACACCCGGGCCGCATGACAGCCGTTATCTTTTCGACGAATTTATGGACCTGATCCGGCAAAGCCAGCCCATTTAAATTATTATTCCGGCTTCCCGCCCCTGCGGTTCGGTCGCCCGAAAACCGTATTTTTGCTATTCAATTAAACCGGACTTTTTGTGGCATTGATCAAGAGTATCTCAGGAATCAGAGGAACGATCGGCGGAAAACCCAATGAAAACCTCACTCCCCTGGATATTGTCCGGTTCACTGCAGCCTATGGAACCTGGATCAGGGAAACGCAAGCCGGATCCAGGAGAATTATTGTCGGAAGGGATGGCCGCATCAGTGGCGAAATGGTGCGCAACCTGGTGGTTAGCACCCTGATCGGACTGGGACTGGATGTGATTGACCTCGGGCTTTCCACCACGCCCACCGTGGAAATGGCGGTTACGGGAGAAAAAGCAGCAGGTGGAATCATCATCACGGCCAGTCATAACCCCAAAGAATGGAATGCGCTGAAACTGCTGAACAGCCAGGGTGAATTTATCAGTGAACAGGATGGTAAATGGATCCTTGACCGGGCCCTGAAAGACGCGTATAGTTTTGCCTCTGCTGAGAAACTCGGCAACTGTACTCTGGATAACAGTTACCTGGAAAAACACATCCGGGCAATTTTACAGTATCCCCTGGTTGACCGGGAAGCCATTCAAAAGAAAAATTTTAAGGTTGTCGTGGATGTGATCAATTCCACGGGTGCCCTGTTTGTTCCGCCCTTGTTAAAAGCCCTGGGCATAGAACAAATCAGGTTGTTGAATGAAGAGGTGGATGGAAAGTTCGCCCACAATCCCGAACCCCTTCCGGAAAATCTTTCTGCATTGAGTGCTGAAGTAAAAAAAACGGGCGCCGACCTGGGCATCGCCGTGGATCCTGATGTGGACCGGCTTTGTTTTGTTTCCGAGGATGGCAGTATGTTTGGAGAAGAATTTACCCTGGTAGCCGTTGCGGATTATGTGCTGGCGCGGAAACCCGGAAACAGCGTCAGCAACATGAGCAGCACGAAGGCCCTCAAGGAAATCACCCTTAAACACGGGGGTGAATATTTTCCTTCCGCTGTTGGAGAAGTAAATGTGGTGGCTAAAATGAAGGCGGTACAGGCGGTGATTGGCGGAGAGGGGAATGGCGGTATTATTGTGCCGGATCTTCACTACGGAAGAGATGCCCTGATCGGTATCGGTTTATTTCTGAGTGCGCTGGCCCATCACAAGAACGGCATGCGTTCCTTCCGGTCAAAATACCCCGATTACTTTATATCAAAAAATAAAATAGAACTGGCAAAAGCTATTGACGTGCATGAACTGTTCGGCAAGATCCAGACCAAATATAAAAATCACCCGGCCAATACCGAGGACGGACTGAAAATAGAATTCGATGATGACTGGGTGCATCTTCGCACATCCAATACAGAACCCATCATACGCATCTATGCGGAGAGTAATTTTGAAACGACTGCCAACAATATCGCCAGGCGCCTGATGAAAGATATTCAGGAATTCATTTAGAATTTCCGGGTTAAAGGGTGGAACAGTTTCCTAAAGCGCATTTATCACATCTGGGAAATGGCCCGGATCCGGGATTTTAATACGGGGACTGCTTTTATTTTCAAATTCCCTGATTTTCAAATTTTCAAATGGATTTTCCGGTATGGAAAGAATTTATTTTGACAATGCTGCCACTACTTCCCTGGACCCGGAAGTGCTGAATGCCATGATGCCTTATCTGACAGAGAAGTTCGGCAATCCGTCTTCCATTTATTCATACGGGAGGGAATGCCGCATGGCGGTTGAACAAGCACGCAAAACGGTTGCCTGGCTGTTAAACGCCCATCCGGCGGAAATTTTTTTTACCAGCGGTGGTACGGAGAGCAGCAATACGGCCATCGCTGCGGCAGTCTGTGACCTGGAATGCCGGCAGATCATCACATCACCCATTGAACACCATGCCACCCTGCATACGGTTGATTATTACCAGAAAAAAGGAGCGGCAACCGTTCATTATCTCAGGCTGCTTCCCAATGGTCATATCGATCAGGGACATCTGGAACAACTGCTTTCGGGTATGAAATCCAGGTGCCTCGTCACCCTCATGCATGCCAATAATGAAATCGGCAACCTGCTCGATCTGGAAACCGTGGGTAATATCTGCAAAAAATACGGAGCGGTTTTTCATTCAGATACGGTACAGACCCTGGGCCATTATCCATTCAATCTGAAAAATAGCGGACTGCATTTTATAGCCGGGGCGGCCCATAAATTCCACGGCCCGAAGGGCGTCGGTATCATGTACGTAAATGAAAATGTAAAGGTGCATCCCTATATGCACGGGGGATCCCAGGAGCGGAACATGCGGGCGGGCACTGAAAATGTTTACGGGATCGTAGGATTTGCAAAGGCCCTTGAGCTGGCCACCGCGAGCATGGAAACAGACAGGAAATCAATCGGTAAACTGAAGGAATACATGGCTGCCCAACTGAAGTCGGCCATTCCGGATATCCGTTTTAACGGGGATGCGTTTGGAAACAGCCTCTACACGGTGCTGAGCGTGGGCTTTCCGAAATCAGAAAGAAGCGAAATGTTGTTGTTCAACCTGGATATAAACCAGATCTGTGCTTCCGGTGGAAGTGCCTGCACCAGCGGTGTAGAGCAGGGTTCCCATGTGATCGGGGCCATCTATCCTGAATCTGACCGGGTTACGGTGAGGTTCTCTTTCAACCGTCATAATACAAATCAGGAAGTGGACCGGGTGGTCGGAAAGCTGAAGGAACTGATATGAAATCCTGCCGGAAATAAAAAAACCCAGTCAGTTTATTGCTGGATCTTTTTATGTGTTTTGAGTAAGAGATTTTCGAAAGGCAACCAGATGGATCTTGGACCAAAAACGGGCTCTGCTGATGCAAATTTACGGCATATCCGATTCGGAGGTCCAATTCATGCTAAAAGTTTCTCACACTTAAGATTATACGGAAACCTTAACATTTCTTTTTATCCTTAATTATTCTGAACAATCATCAGCTGATTCTTAATGGTCTGACCATTGGCAGTTAACCGGGCCAGGTAAGTACCGGAAGGTAAACGGCTGGATTTGGACATCGAACAATTCTGACGGCCGCTTAAAGATTCCCAGCTGGTTTCACTTAATTTCTTACCGGAAAGATCAAAGAATTCCAACCTGGCACCTATCAGGGTCTTGTCAGTTTCAACAAAAACCGTATTATTCTGCACAAGTGTCGGGAAGATTTTGATTCCTTCGATCTGATTGCTTGCGATCATCACGATGGGTGACTGATTGATATAATTATCTTTACCAACAACCTTGATCCTGTAGTAGGATGTGCCGGGAAGCGGATTGGCATCGGTATAATTATACAGCAACTGATAATCATTCGTTGTGATGGTCATTTTAGAAGCGATGGTTCCGATCTGATCAAAATTCAAACCATCTCCGCTTCTTTCGATTTCATAATGATCAATGTCTTTTTCCATCATCGTTTTCCAGGTAAGCGCCACCTGATGGTTGGCCTTGTATTCGCCCTGGAACTCGGTCAGCGTAACCGGAAGAACCGTTCCACCGGAGATGTTGAAACTTACCCTGTTGGCGCCCCCGTTTTCATAATATTCCAGCACCATATTCTGAGTTCCGCTTAAAGTGGCGGTATAGGTGGTGGTACTATAACCCTGGTCCACCCATTTATCGATAACATAAGTGGATCCGCCATCAAGACTCAAACGGTACCCGTCATCGGCTCCGACAACAATTTTATAGATGCCGCTGGTCAGGGAGGTATTTAACCGGTAACGAACGCTGAACTGGGTAGTCGTTATCGGGCAGTCACTCGTTCCGTAACTCACAACGTCACCACCGAAACTTTCGTCAAAATTCGCCGAAGCTGCATTTCCCTCAAAAACGTATCCTTTGTAAGTATTAAAATTCATACCGGTGTATACATAACCTATCCATTGGTTGGATACGCCATAAACGGCTGGATTACCAGTAGCGGCACAGGCTTTTACCATATTAAAAGAGATCCGGTTGTCACCGAAATTTTCGTAATATTCCAGTACCAGGTTTTGCGTACCATTCAAATGAACCGCATAGGTAGCGGTGGTATAACTCTGCAGCGCCCATTGATTGATTACCCAGGTGCTGCCACCGTCCAGACTTAAACGAAAACCATCATCTCCGCCAACAGTAAAAGTATAATCACCGTTCACAAAATTCTGTGTCAGTTTATATCTTACGCTAAAGGTATCGGTCAGAACGGTACAACCCGTTGTGCTGTAATTTACCTGGGCTCCGCCAAAACTTTCATCGAAGTTGGGGCTTGAACTAACACCTTCTGTTACGGTTCCTTTATAACGGTTGAAATTGACCCCACCGTAAACATAACCGATCCATACATTATTGGTACCGTATGTAGTTGGAGCGGCACCTGCGGGACATCCTGCAAAACTCAGGAAACTGGTAAGGGAAAGGGCGATAAAAAGAATAATCGTTTTCATAAAATATTGATTACGCTTCTTATTAACCAGCTAAATGCCAAACTATAATGTCATGATAATTAATTAGTTATGAGCCTTTTAAAAAATGAATTCTTCCCAAATTGAGATTCTGATTACGAAAATGAGCCGCCCAGGGATAACTTGTACCC
>DASRLM010000145.1:0-18108 GCA_035648455.1 Puia sp.
AATACAGGTACCGCTATGGCATTGATGGTATTATGATCGGCCGCGCCGCTATTGGCTATCCCTGGATCTTTAATGAAATAAACATTTTCTCCAAACCGGAACGCACCTCGAGCCGCCGCCCGTAGAACAACGGGTGGAATGCATCCGTCAGCATCTCCGCCGTTCCGTGGAGTGGAAAGGAAAAGTGCTGGGCATCCTGGAAATGCGCAGACACTACAGCAATTATCTCCGGGGATTTCCCCACATCAGGGATTTCCGTAATCAACTGGTTCAAAAAAATTCCCTGGAAGAAATTGACTCGGTTTTGGAGGAGGTGGTGAAGCGGTATGCGGAGGAGGAGGTTTTGGTTGACGGTTGACGGATGACCGTTGACGGACTTTGTGCGCAAATGCGAGGCCTGCATTTACACATCTCCACATCTCCAAATTCCTCACCCACCTTCGCTAAAGCTTCGGTGGGCAAAGCATTTTCAAATCTTCAAATTTTCAAATTCCTCACCTCTCCACATTCCTCACATCCTTAAACCGCTCCAGCAAACCCGTATAAACCAAAGCCCTTTTTGCAGCAATGAAATCCGCAGTAAACAGTTCGACTGCCATGATGGAAAGGGCAATGCCCAGGCCCACCCAAAAATATTTTGAAGGATTATTCCGAAAAATCAGGATGAGTAAAATGCCTGCTGCCAGGGCGCCGACTTCGATCCGGCGATAGATATTGAAATTCCTGTTCACTTTCCCCATTCTGGCCAGTTCCTGGATTTTCAGTTGTCCGGGATTCATATCGTAAGCATAAACCTGATTGATGCGCTGATCGTCGCTGCGCTGGTATACGCTGTATCCGGCAACAGCCTGGATCAACCCGAACAGCAGCAAAGGAATGGACGCGCCCCTGCCCATATTCGTTTTCACGCCAAAATAGAAAATCAGGGATAGCAAAACCGCCGCCAGCCCCACTACCAGGAACAACAGGCTTTCGTGTTTTTCTGTAATAAAATATTTCTCGATATCTGCTTTCGTCAGCATGTAAAAATTCTCCATTAAATATAACTAATATACCGTTCGTTCCGGGCTTCTTATTTTTGCCAAAATTTTACCATGGGCCGTTTGCTGATCACTGCGCTGATTCCCCTGCTTTTTCTGGGTTGTAAAACCAACAATGTAAAAACTGATGACAGCCTGAAAGTCTATTTCGATTCCGCCGGGGTAAAGGGCTGTTTCGCCTTGTTCAACAATTCACAGAATGACTTTACTATTTATAATCTGGAACGTTACCGGGACAGTTCCTTCAGCCCCGCATCCACTTTTAAGATTGTGAACTCACTGATTGGCCTTCAGACCGGCAAGATCACCGATGAAAATATGGTAATCAAATGGGACGGGATAACCCGCTGGAACCCCGATTGGAACAAAGACCTCAGCATGAAGGAGGCCTTTGCTGTTTCCGCCGTTCCCTATTACCAGGAAGTGGCCCGCCGGATAGGACACGATACCATGAAACACTGGATCGACAGCCTGGGTTTTGGAAACCGGGACATCAGCGGTCCCATAGACTCCTTCTGGCTGAACAATACCCTGAAGGTGAAACCCGACGAAGAACTGGGATTGGTTAAAAAACTGTATTTCGACGAACTTCCCTTTTTTCACAGGACGCAGGACATCGTAAAGAAAGTGATGCTGCGGGAAGATGATACCAATTACAAACTGAGTTATAAAACCGGGTGGGGGAAAACGGAAAACGGGAACGAGCTGGGTTGGATTGTGGGCTGGATAGAAGAAAACAGGCATCCCTATTTTTTTGTGCTGAATTTCGAGTCCCCGGATAAAAATATAAACATGCAGGAGGTTCGCCTCCATATCCTCAAAGGGATCCTTTCCCATTTAGGATTTTTTAACGGAAAGAAATAAGATGGCTACAGGCGGTTCGTTATCTTTATTGCTGCCAAATGCATTTGGAAAATCCTGAATACCTGATTATCCTGCTGGTCATTCCCGGCCTGGTCTTTCTTTTTATCCGCCTGATGCGCTGGAAACAAAAGACGGGCAAACGTATTGGAGATCCCCAACTGGTGAAGCAACTGGTAAAATCATTTTCTTCCCGGAATTTTCTGATCAAATTTGTGCTCATCGGCGTGGTTTTTTTATTGCTGATACTCGGAATGGCCAATCCAAGGGCGCGTGGCAACTCCGAAAATATTACCCGGCAGGGTGTGGACGTGATGATTGTGCTGGATGTAAGCAAGAGCATGCTGGCGACGGATGTAAAACCCAGCCGCCTGGATAAAGCAAAACAACTGCTTTACCGGCTGGTGGACAAACTTCCGAACGACAGGCTGGGACTCATACTTTTCGCCGGCAGGTCCTACATGCAGATGCCATTGACGCCGGATCATGGTGCGGCTAAAATGTATATTTCCGAGGCCAGCCCCAATGCGGTTCCCACCCAGGGAACCGATTTTGCCGAAGCCCTCCAGATGGCCAATAATTCCTTCAACCGCAATGAACACAAATACAAAGCCGTTGTTCTAATATCAGACGGGGAGGACCATGACCCTGAGGGGTTGAAAACGGCAAAACAGCTGGCGGAAAACGGTGTTATGATCAATGCGGTAGGCATTGGGACCCCGGAAGGTTCCATCATCATTGATCCCGGAACCAATGAGCCTAAAAAGGATGAAAAAGGGAATATCGTGATCTCGAAACTGAATGAACGCGAGCTTCAGGGAATATCCGATGCCACCAACGGTATTTATATCCGGCTCGATAATCTGGAAGATGCCACCATAACCCTTTCGCAACGGCTTGATAGCATTGAAAAGCGGGCGCTTACGGAAAGTGAATTCGTCAATTATAAAAATTATTTCCCCTGGTTCCTGGGTTTGGCGCTGATCTTACTGGTAATTGAAATGTTTCTTCCGGAAAGAAAAGGTCT
Source organism: Puia sp. (assembly GCA_035648455.1). Lineage (GTDB taxonomy): Bacteria > Bacteroidota > Bacteroidia > Chitinophagales > Chitinophagaceae > Puia. The sequence continues at coordinate 2,929 of DASRLM010000145.1, forward strand.
GACCCCCGATAAAATGAAATCAGCCTGAAACCAATACCCTTCATATTATTCCTGATGGCCATGACGCTGGTTACGTTACCCGGTCTCGCCCAGCCGGCTGATGCCCTGATCCGGAAAGGCAACCGCAGTTACAAAGCACAGGATTACGATCAATCGGGGTCAGACTACGAAAGCGCCCTGAAAAAATCTCCGGGAAATACAGATGCCAGTTATAACCTGGGCAATGCATTATTCAGGAAGAATGATTTTGATCACGCTGAATCCAGCTATGATCAGGTGCTGAACTCGGGCGCGGATGCTAAGACACGCGGAGATGCCTGGTATAATAAAGGTGTCGCGCTGATTAAACAAAACAAACTGGATGAAAGTATCGATGCCTGGAAGAATGCACTGAAACTGAATCCGGACGATAAGGAAGCGCAGGAAAACCTGGTGAAGGCACTACTCGAAAAAAAGAAAAAGCAGCAACAGCAAAATAACAACAACGATAAGGATAAGAAGGAAAAAAAACCAAAGCAGGATAAAGAGGACCAGCAGAAAGAACAGCCCAAAAATCAGGAGGACAATCATCCCAAACCCCAGCAAAGTAAGCTGAGCAAACAGCAGGTGGAGCAATACCTGCGTTCGCTCATTCAGCGGGAAAAAGACGTGCAGGATAAAATGAACCAGAACAAAACCCATACACCCGACCAGCCGGATAAGGATTGGTAAGCACCACTCCGAATCGTTAATTTTGCCATTATTCAGATAAGGCCCATCATGCAATTTTATACCCATTCCCTGACGCAATATGAACGCCTGAAAACCGTGCCGGTAAAAGTGGGCAACCTGGTGATCGGTGGTGATGCCCCCATCCGGGTTCAGACCATGACCACGCCGGATACCATGGATACCCGGGCCACGGTGGAGCAATCCATCCGTTGCATAGAAGCCGGCGCCGAACTCATCCGCATTACGGCTCCCAGCAAAAGCGAGGCGGAGAACCTGCTCCTCATCAAAAACGAGATCAGAAAAAGAGGTTATCAGACGCCCATTGTGGCAGACATCCATTTCACGCCCAATGCCGCCGAGATTGCGGCCCGCATCGTGGAAAAAGTGCGCGTGAACCCGGGCAATTATGTGGATAAGAAAAAATTCCAGTTCATCGAATATACAGACCAGGAATATAAGGATGAGATCCAGCGGATACACGACCGCTTTGTTCCCCTGATCCGCATCTGCAAAGAATACGGAACGGCCATGCGGATCGGCACCAACCATGGCTCCTTAAGCGACCGGATCATGAGCCGCTATGGCGATTCACCCATGGGCATGGTGGAAAGTGCGATGGAATTCCTTCGCATCGCCCGCAGCGAAAGTTATCATCAGATCGTACTGAGCATGAAATCGAGCAATCCCCTGGTGATGGTGCAGGCATACCGCCTGCTCGTTCGCAATATGCAGGATGAATTCGGCCTGCTTTATCCGCTGCACATCGGAGTAACCGAAGCAGGTGACGGGGAAGACGGCAGGATCAAATCGGCCATCGGCATCGGTACACTGCTGGAAGACGGCATCGGCGATACGATCCGGGTATCCCTGACAGAAGATCCCGAATTTGAGATACCGGTTTGTCAGGATATCGTGGCGCGTTATACGAACCGGAAGCCAGATGAAACTGTTCCGGCAATCGAAAAAATTCCCCATTCTCCTTTTGAATATAAAAGAAGAACAACCATTCCCCAACTTCCCATCGGCACCCCGCACCCTCCCGTGGTGATAGCGGATTTCGCACGGGCCGGTCAGATAAGCCGGGAGGCGCTGGAGCATATCGGATACCGGTATCAGCCGGAGATCGATAAATGGAACATTGGGGATGCTGCAGCCGATTATTTGTATACGGCAGGAACAATACCTGCATTTGCTTTACCCGGCACTCTGAAGGTAATTTGCGACTATGCCTGTTGGCAAAACCTGGACACAACCACGACCGGCGAAGAAAAACATTTCCCTTTATATTCCGGTGAAGCGGTACTGAAAGCAGAGCGGCATTCCAAAACAATGAATTTTGTTTCCCTGGATGCCGGCAATCCGGGAAGCCTTGCATTGCTTTCTGCGCTGCAAAGCATCCCGGGTGTAGTTCTTTGCGTATATTCATCGGCCGGGAATCCTTTTGCCGGAACCAGGCGGTTTATCATGGAAATGATGAACAGGAAGATCCAAAACCCGGTGATACTATCCATCGATTGTTGCGAAACCAGCATTGATAAACAATTGATCCATTTTGCCGTTGAAGCCGGCGCATTGCTAACCGATGGAATGGGAGACGGTCTCTGGTTGAAAAACAATCCGGACAAGATCGTGGACAAACAGGTGACCGGCAGAACTTATCTCCCTTCTGGAAATAATCAGCAATTTCTGAACAACACCGCATTTTCGATTCTGCAGGCTGCCAGGACCCGCATTTCCAAAACTGAATACATTTCCTGCCCCTCCTGCGGAAGAACGCTTTTTGACCTTCAGGAAACGACTGCCAGGATCAGGTCCGTAACCAGTCACCTCAAGGGTCTGAAGATTGCAGTGATGGGTTGTATTGTAAACGGTCCCGGGGAAATGGCAGATGCCGATTTCGGATATGTGGGCAGTGGTCCGGGAAAAATCACTCTCTATAAAGGAAAGGAAGTGATGAAACGCGGGGTAAGCAGCGAGGTGGCTGTAGATGAATTAATCAATTTGTTAAAAGAAAACGACGAGTGGGTCGAACCAGGCAAAGTAAACGGATCTTAGTTCACGTATGGGTTGCCGGGTTCATGTTCCTGTCAGTAGATCTGTCTGCACAATCAGACAGGAGCCGAAAAACGCCGGATGAGAGCAGCAGTTCCATCGATTCCACATCCTTTCCCGCCTATCCGCAAAAAGACCTGACGGACGTTGTGCATGCGGTTGCACGAAAGAAGAAAGACAGCCTTCCGGTAAAACCCGGACCACCGGTTAAATACCATTTTTCCATTGTACCGGCCATTGGTTATACCCTGAGCACCGGGTTTGCGGGGATCCTGGCTTCCAATGTGGCCTTTTTTACCGACGATCCGGCAAAGACCAATGTATCCAATATTGCGGTTCAGCTTGTATATTCCCAGTACCGGCAGCTTACAGTTCCCATACTCGTGAATTACTGGACGCGGGATAATCAGTTTAATATTATTGTTGACTGGCGTTACTACAAATATCCCCAGGATACCTATGGCCTGGGCGGTCACAGTTCCCTCGGTAACGAAGATGAAATTGATTATTCCCAGTTCCGCATCCATCAGTCCGTGTTAAAAAAGCTGGCGCAGAATTTATATGCAGGGGCCGGTTATTTTCTTGACTATCACTGGAACGTTAGCGAAGCGGGACTTCATAACGGTGAACATTCCGACGCTTTCCTGTACGGACTTCCCGATAAAACAGTTTCTTCCAGCGGCGTTTTGAATTTATTATTTGACAACCGCAAAAACTCCATCAATCCGCAAGGCGGTTTTTATGCGGATGTGCTTTACCGGGACAATCTCCGGGCGTTGGGGAGTGATGCCAACTGGCAATCCCTTACGCTGGACCTGCGGAAATATTTCAGACTGTCACCCGATGGCAGGAACATCCTTGCTTTCTGGAGTTATGACTGGCTGACCCTTTCCGGCAAACCGCCTTACCTCGATCTGCCGGCAACGGGCTGGGATACTTACAACAATACGGGCAGGGGTTATATCCAGGGCCGGTTCCGGTCAGACGACATGCTTTATCTCGAGGCGGAATACCGTTTTCCCATCAGCCGGAATGGCCTTTTCGGCGGTGTGGCTTTCGCGAATATGCAAAGTTTTTCAGATTATCCTTCGCGGCAATTCAGCAAATTATGGCCGGCTGCAGGAGGCGGCCTGCGGATCAAGGTGAACAAACATTCCAATACCAATATCGCTATTGATTACGGAATCGGCATTGACGGGTCCAAAGGTTTTTTTGTGAATCTCGGGGAAGTATTTTAATGCTAGGCCAATATCCGGGCCCCTTCTGCAATATTCATGATGAAACAGTCGGGCGTTCTGCCAAACTTTTTTACATATTTTTCCTGAATGCCCGAAATAAAATGATCCGTATGATCCTTTTCAACCAGGGTGATGATACAGCCGCCAAAGCCGCCCCCCATTTGTCTTGCACCCTTTACTTCCGGAAATGTTTTTGCCGCATGCACCAGGAAATCCGATTCCGGACAGCTCACTTCATAGTCACAGCTTAATCCCTGGTGGGAGGCATACATCAGTTTTCCGAAGGCATCGATCCTTCCCGCTTCCAGGAAATCACAGCCTTCCAGTAAACGCTGGTTTTCTTCCAGCACAAAAAGACATCTTTTATAAACAACCGGATCCAATTCGCCGCGATGACGGGTCAATTGCCCGAACTGTACATCGCGCAGGGAATGGATGCCCGGATAATAACGGGCGAGCAAAGCAACACCTTCCTCACACTGACGACGCCTTTCATTATAAGCCGATGAGGACAGGGAATGGCTCACCATAGTATTCACCAGCACCATACAGTATTCCGGAAAATCAAAAGGGATATATTCGAATTCCAGGTTGCGGCAATCGAGTTTCATCACATGTCCCGCTTTGCCATGTAAACTCGCAAACTGATCCATGATGCCACAATTCAGACTGGCAAAATGATGTTCCGTTTTCTGTGCCGCCAGTGCAATGTCCATCCTGGACAAACCAAGCCTGTAAATTTCATTCAGGGCAAGTCCGAATGCGGAACAGAGGGCCGCTGATGAACTCATGCCCGCACCCACCGGCACATTGCCGGAAACAACCACTTCCATGCCCTGGGAAAGCTGCTTATGGGGCAGCACATAATGGATCATGCCCAGCAGGTAGGTTGGCCAGCCTTTCACAGGATGCACATCGTCTATCGGGAAAGTAAATTTTTCCTGGTATTGCTCGGCATAAACATTCAGCAGTTTATTGGTATTGGCGTCGATCCCGATGTAGATATTTTTGTCAATGGCACCCGGAAGTACAAAACCTTCGTTGTAATCCGTATGTTCGCCGATGAGGTTTACCCGTCCGGGCGCTGCAGCAATCAATACTTCTTTTCCAAAATATTGCTGAAATTGCCTGCGAATCTGATTTTCCATCGGAGAAATTAACTGTTGATCAAATGTCATTTACGATTTCAAAAATAAAGGAACAGGATTTAAACCTGTTGCAGCTAACAGACGATACCAGCGGCATTCATGTAAAGATACTGCCCGGATGGGGTGCATTGCTGCATGAATTTTCCATTCCGCTGAAAGAAGGCCGTTTGCAGGCGGTAAGCAGTTACAGGGATCTTTCCGACCTCCGGCAAAATCATCCGCTTTTCTTCCGGAGCGCGAAACTATCCCCTTTCCCCTGTCGCATCGCCGGGGCACGGTATAAATTTGAAGAAAAATGGTACGAATTCAAAAATAAATTCAAAGACGGGTCCGCCATACACGGCCTGCTTTCCGATAAGCCTTTTACCATCGTTAAGGAAAACGCAGACGACCATCAGGCATCTGTTCTCCTGGAATACGGGTATAACGGTGAAGAACAGGGGTATCCATTCCCTTATCTATTAACTGTCAGATATACATTAAAAGAGAAAGGATTATTGGCGCTGGAGTCGGTTGTCACCAACCGGTCTCCAGGGCGCATACCCATAGCCGATGGCTGGCATCCGTATTTCAGTATCGGGGGCAAAGTGGACGATTGTGAACTCACCATAGATGCCAGGGAAATCCTTGTTTTTGATGAAAACATGGTGCCCACAGGAGAAAGAACCGCCTTCGATCGTTTTTCTTCCGGGGCGCGTTTGGGCACCTACGCATTGGATCATTGTTTTCTGCCTGAGTTCCATCCGGGAAGAGCCGCCTGCACCCTGCTCAATCCGGTGAACCGGGTGGCTATATCCTTCTTCCCGGATAAAACATATCCTTACCTGCAGATCTATACGCCGGACGACCGCAACAGCATAGCCATTGAAAACCTGAGTGCCGCGCCAAACAGCCTGAACAACGGCATCGGGCTGATCATTCTGGAACCCGGTCATTCACAAACTTTTACAACGCAATACAAGCTGGGTTTGCAGTAAAGACGTACCTTTCCGCCTGCTTTTTTTCACGGATCCTCTCCCATCCGGAATGGGATCCTGCCTCATTAAAAATTAAAAAATCCACACATGAAGCGGTTAAAATATCTCCTCACCGCCGTCCTCATTTTTTTGCTGGCCGGTTGTTTTGAGATCCATGAACAGATTGACATCGGTCCCCATGGGAAAGGAGAGCTCAGCTTCAACACCGACATGAGCCAGTTGCTGGTGGCCATGCAGAGTTACCTCGGTCCCGAAGAGATGCAGAAACAAATGCCCGCAAAAAACCTGGACACCACCGTAATGATGAAAAACCTGATGGACAGTGCAAAGGACGTTACCCCGGAAAATAAGGAACTGGTGAAAGACGGCACGGTGCACATGAAGCTGAATATGGATGAGAAAATTTTCAAAAGCGATATCCGTATTCCTTTTACCAGCCAGGGAAATCTCGAGAAATTGTACAATTCCATGAACAATCAATCCCTTGGCTTCACTCAGCTTTTCAAGGGCATGACGGGAAAATCAGAGGCAGCGGACAGCAGCCAGAACATGCCGGACATGAACCAGTTCAATGCCATTTATGATTTCCAGAGCCACGACGGACTGATCTCCCGCAAATTAAACGATCAGAAATGGAAGGCGCTGCAGCAAAGCCCCCAGTTCTCCCAGATGAAACAGGCCGGCAGCATGGGTATTTCCATTCCGTATACGCTGACCATTAATCTGCCGCGGCCGGTAAAAAAAATAGACAACAGTCTCTCCAAATTATCTGCCGACAGGAAACAGGTGGTCATGCAATACAACCTCATTGATGTATTCGACCATCCCGAAAAATTTGAATACAGCATTGATTATTAGGAACTGATTTCCATTTATGATTAGAAAAACGGATTTCCTGGTGGTTGGTTCAGGTATCGCCGGATTAACCTATGCACTGAAAGTGGCCAATGCCTGCCCCGATAAACAGGTGCTGGTGATTACCAAAACCATCGCCGATGAAACCAATACCAAATATGCGCAGGGCGGTATTGCCGGGGTGACCGATCTTGAGCACGACAGTTATGAGAAACACATTGAGGACACCCTGATTGCCGGGGACGGACTTTGCAATCCGAAAACCGTGGAGATCGTGGTGAAGGAAGGCCCGGAACGCATACAGGAAATGATTGCGTGGGGGGCTCAATTTGATAAAGACGAAGACGGTGAATTCAAACGCGGCAGAGAGGGCGGCCATTCGGAGTTCCGGATATTGCATCACAAGGATGTTACCGGAAGAGAAATGGAACGCGCACTCCTCAGCACCGTGAATGCGCAGAAAAATATCGAGATCATCAAGCATTGTTTTGTGGTGGATATACTCACCCAGCATCACCTCGGATATCTGGTTACCAAGGGCACGCCCGATATAGAATGTTTTGGCGTGTATGCACTCGATCTGCGGGAGAACCGCATTGTCAAAATCCTGGCGCGGATAACCGTTTTTGCAACCGGGGGCAACGGACAGGTATACCGGACCACCACCAATCCCGTAATTGCCACGGGCGACGGCATTGGCATGGTATACCGCGCCAAGGGAAGGATAGAGAATATGGAATTCATCCAGTTCCATCCCACGGCCCTGTATCAGCAGGGTGTCAGCCCTTCGTTCCTGATCACGGAAGCCGTTCGCGGCGACGGCGGCGTACTGCGGAATAAGGTTGAAGACGCCTTTATGCCGAAATACGACGAACGCAAGGACCTGGCTCCCCGCGATATCGTTGCCCGCGCGATTGACAGCGAGATGAAAAAAACGGGTACGGAACATGTGTACCTGGATTGCCGTCACATGGACATGCAGAAATTCCGGGAGCACTTTCCGAATATTTACGAGAAATGCCAATCCATCGGCATCGACGTGGCCACGCAGATGATTCCCGTGGCCCCCGCCGCCCATTACAGTTGCGGCGGAATTAAAACCGATGAATGGGGTCATACATCCATCCGGAATTTATATGCCTGCGGCGAATGCGCGTCCACCGGATTACACGGTGCAAACCGGCTGGCCAGCAATTCTTTGCTGGAAGCGCTGGTTTTTGCGCACCGTTGCTATCAGGACAGCGTGCAGATGATCGGGAAAATTGCGTTCAACGAAAAAATCCCTGACTGGAACGCGGAAGGCACAACTGCACCCAATGAAATGATCCTCATCACGCAAAGCATAAAGGAACTGCAGTTGCTCATGAGTGACTATGTCGGGATCGTGCGCACCAATATCCGGCTGCAAAGAGCGAGTAAAAGACTCGATCTGCTGCATGAGGAAATAGAATCCCTGTACGAAACCACCATTGTGTCCCCGCAGCTTTGTGAGGTAAGGAACCTGATCACCACCGGATTCCTGATTGTAAAAGGGGCCCAGTTTCGCAAGGAAAGCCGAGGTCTTCATTTTAATACCGACTACCCGGATAAGAGCAGCCTGGTTCAGAATATTGTGCTCTGATGATACCGGCTGCAGTCATAAACTGATCACACGGGCCAGCCGGTATACCAATACGTTCCCTGATCCGTTGTATAAGTAAAATCGTCTTCGCTTATGAAAGCAATGATCTTGGCCGCAGGATTGGGAACGAGGTTCAAACCCTGGACGGATCAGCATCCCAAAGCCCTTGCGCTGATCAACAGGAAAAGCCTCCTGGAACGGAACGTTCACTATCTGCAACAAGCTGGCATCACCGATCTGCTGGTGAATGTGCATCATTTTGCGGACCAGATCATAGATGCCATAGAAACGAATGACGGCTGGGGCAGCCGGATCACCATCAGTGATGAAAGTGATGAAGTGCTGGAAACAGGCGGCGGTTTAAAAAAGGCGGCCTGGTTTTTTACCGAAGCACCTTTTGTGATGATGAATGCAGATATGCTGACGGATCTTGATTTAAAATCCATGATCTCCTTTCATCAGCAACATGCGCCACTGGCAACACTTGCCATAACGGACCGGGCTTCGTCCCGTTATTTTCTTTTTAATGAAAAGGACCGGCTGTGCGGATGGCGGAATGTCAAAACCGGTGCAGCGCGTATTTCTTTTTCAGCTCCGGTCATGCAGGAGAAAGCTTTCAGCGGCATACATATCCTTTCGCCGGAAATATTTCCGCTCATGCAGCGGCAGGGAAAATTTTCCATCGTGGATGTTTACCTGGAACTGGCCGCATCTTATGTCATTAAAGGATTTGATCATTCCGGTTCGAAACTGGTGGATGTGGGAAAACCGGAAGCCGTTGCCATGGCGGAAGCCTTGTTTGAATAGGAATTGTTCTTCTGCAATTTGTGAAAATTCATTTGTCTGCTGATTCTCAGATTGGTTATGTTTAACCTTATCTATTCTTTTCATTGGAACCTTTCAGATGCACGGGGATCATTTTTAAGCTGCGCTGATAAATCCCCTCATCCGTTTACCCAATTTTTCTCCTCCTGCTCCACATGATGCAATTCAATCTGCACGCCGAACTTATTTTTTAGATGCCGGGCCAGCGCATCTGCAGCATATACACTCCGGTGCTGGCCGCCGGTACAACCAAAACTCACCATGAGACTTTTGAAACTGCGTTTGATATAATCTTCCACGGAAATGTCCACCAGGTCAAATACACTGTTGAGGTATTCCGGCATTTTGGTTTCCTGCTCCAGAAAATCCTTTACTTCCTTGTCGCGGCCGGTTTTGATCCTGAAAATTTCCTGTCGTCCCGGATTCAAAATACCACGGCAATCGAAAACGAATCCACCGCCATTTTCCGAGGAATCTTTGGGAATTCCTTTCTTATAGGAAAAGCTGCTGATGTGAACCACCAACGGTGTTTCTGCACCAGCCCGGAGCGGCACAAAACGCTGGATCACCTGGTCCTCCACAATCAGGTGAAGCACCCTTTCAAACTCCGGCAGTTCCCTGCCCGTGAAATGATGGTGCAGGAACGACCGCAGGTTATTTAAGCCCAGCGGAATGCTGATCAGAAAATGTGCCTTGCGTTCAAACAATCCCCGGAATCCATACGCGCCCAGCACCTGCATCAGGCGGATCAGTACATATCCGCGGTATTGCCTGGTAAAACGCGGGCGATCCATTTTTTTACCCAGCTCCTCTTCCACCACATCCATATAATATTCCAGCAAGCTATTTTTCCAATCATCCGGCAACTCTGCTTTGGCCTGCCAAAGCATGGAAGCCACATCGTATTGCAGCGCGCCCTTCATGCCCCCCTGGTAATCGATAAAATGAATCTTTTCATTTTCAACCATGATGTTCCGGCTCTGAAAGTCGCGGAACATAAAGTATTTGTGATCCACTTCGCTGAGATCCGTGGCGAAATTTTCAAAATCGGCAATGAGTTTTTCCTTATCGTAAGGAAGCTGCAGGGTATCGAGGAAATAATATTTGAAGTACAACAGGTCACTGAGGATGGCCTGCTTTCCGAATTCACTGGAGGTCAGGCACCAGTTTTCATAATCCAGCCCTTCGTTCCCGCGGATCTGCAAATGCGCCAGGGACCGCAGGCTTTGTTTAAACAAATCATTTACATAGGCCGTGAATCCGTGTTCTTCCAGTTTGTTCAGCAGGGATACATCCCCGAAATCTTCCTGTATATACAAAGTACCCTCTTCATTCACCGCATAAATTTCCGGCACCGGGCATCCCCTGGTTTTAAAATGACGGCTGAAACGGATGAAGCTCTGGTTTTCCCTGATGTTTATGCCGTAGGTGGCAATATAACTTTGCGCCGCCGTATGGATGCGGTAATAGATCCGGATACTTCCCGATTGCGGAATTTTTTTAATGGACACCAGTGGCCCTTTATTACATGCTGCAAATAACCGGGTGATCTCTTCGTGGATATTGTCCATAATTATGCGTGAAACGATTGCTTAAGTAACTACCGTAATTTCTGGCGTTTTAACCGGCGTTTTTTCTTTTGCGCGCCGCTGCTGTTCACTGATCAGTTCAGCCAGCAGGGCCGTCCAGCCGGTCTGCTGACAGGCGCCGAGTCCCTGTCCATTGTCGCCATGAAAATATTCATAAAAGAGATTCAAATGTTCATTGCCCGGTTGCTGATAGAACCAGTTGTATGCGCCGTATTGCGGTATGGTCCCGGTTTCATCGGGCTGGAACAAACTGATCACGCGACGGGTAAGAAAATCGGCCACGTCTTCCAGGTTCATAAAATCGCCGGATCCCGTCGGGCATTCCACCTTCAATGCATTGCCGTAGAACTGACCGTATTTCCGGACGGACTGGATGATCAGGTAATTGATCGGCATCCAGACCGGCCCGCGCCAGTTCGAATTCCCGCCGAACAGATTGGACGTAGAATCTCCCGGATCATACTGGATGGTATATTGAATGTTGTCTATCGTTACGGAATAAGGATTTTTCTCGTGGTATTTGGAAAGCGCGCGGATACCGCCCGGCGATAAAAACTCTTCTTCATTGAGCAACCTCAACAGCAGGCTCACCAGCCTTTCCCGGGGAATGAGCGAAAGTAGTATGGTGTCGCCGTCAGTCTTTTCTTCGTTGGGCCAGAATTTTTTATTCTTGAGCCGGTAGTGTTCAAACCAGCTGATCCGCTTTTTAAAATCCACCAGCTTATCCAGTTTTTTCTTTTCAATAATCGAAACGGCAAATAAGGTGGTGATGCCCACGATGGAATGTATGCGGAGCTGCAGGGGAGCGGATCCGGCAACGGCCAGGGTATCATAAAAAAAACGGTCCTCTTCATTCCACATGCCCTGTTCGTTCAGCGCTTCCGCAATAAGCACAAACTGCTCAAAAAATTTAGTGGCCGTATCTTCAAAGGAGGCATCCTTCATGGCAATTTCCAGCGCCATATCCATCATGTTCAGTGCATACATGCCCATCCAGCTGGTTCCATCGGCCTGCTCAAGCTGCATTTGCCCCGGCAGTTCAATGCTCCGGTTAAACACACCGATATTGTCCAGCCCGAGAAATCCGCCTTCAAACATGTTGTTACCGCTAGGATCTTTCCGGTTAACCCACCAGGTGAAGTTGATGAGCAGTTTTTGAAAAATCCTTTTCAGGAAAGGAATATCCGAATAGCCGGTCTTCTGTTCCTCTGTGCGGTAAACCTGGAGCGCGGCCCAGGCCTGCACCGGCGGGTTTACATCACTGAAGTTCCATTCATAAGCAGGCAGCTGGCCATCGGGTTTCATATACCATTCGCGCATGATCAGCAGCAACTGGTTTTTGGCAAATCCGGGATCCACCAGGGCCATCGGAATGCTTTGGAAGGCCATATCCCAGGCCGCATACCAGGGATACTCCCATTTATCCGGCATCGCAATGATATCCTGATTTTTGAGGTGTTTCCAATCGTGGTTCCTGCCCGAAAGCTTGCCCTGGTTCACCGGAGTGATGCCATCGCTGCCAGCCAGCCATTTTTCCACATCGAAATGATAATACTGCTTGCTCCAGAGCAATCCGGAGATCGCCTGCCGCTGGAGTAGCTTCAGATGGGGATCGGCCAGGGGATCAAAAATATCATCATAAAAAGCATCCGCCTCTGTCTTGCGCTGCTGGAAAATTTTTTCAAATCCGAAAGTAAAAGGATTGCCGATGGATTTACCGGCGAGCCGGAGAAAAACCGTTTGTGTTTGTCCCGGTTCTATACGATACTGATAAACCGGGGAGAACTTGGTTCCTTTTTTTATTTTCCTTAATGCTTCTATGTTTTTTCCATGGATCACCGCATCATGAAAAGCATCTTTTACAAAAATGCTTTCATTCGGAATTCCGGAAACCTTTTCGTGATTGGTTTCATTTTCGGTATACCATTTATCTTTAGGCGACTGAAAATATAAATAATAATTGCCCAGTCGTGCATGTTCCGCCTTTACCGAATTTTTATTCCGCTGGCTGATCTGCGGTTTTTTTTCGGGATCCTGTTTCCACCTGTTGTAAAACCAGAGGGTGGGCAATACCGTGATGTCGGCTGCTTCATGATACCGGTTGCTGATGTCGATACGGATAAAAATATCCCTGGCATGCTGCTTGGCATAAGTGACCTGTACATCAAAATATTCATTTTTATCAAAAACGCCCGTATCGAGAATTTCATATTCCGGATCGTTCTTGGAACGCATCCCATTCTCTTCCCTGATCTTTTCATAAGGAAATGCCTGCTGAGGATATTTATACAGGTATTCCATATAATAATGGGAAGGAATATTATCCAGGTGGTAATACAATTCCTTAACGTCTTCGCCATGGTTTCCCTGGGTATTTCCCAGGCCAAACAGTCTTTCTTTCAAAACCGGATCCTTTCCGTTCCACAAGGCGATGGCAAAACAAAGGTTCTGAAAAAAATCAGAGATGCCGGCCAGTCCGTCCTCACCCCATTGATATTGCCGGCAATGGGCATGATCGTAAGGAAAATAATTCCAGGCATCCCCATAAGGGCCATAATCTTCCCTCACTGTTCCCCATTGCCGTTCGCTCAGGTAAGGACCCCATTGTTCCAGGGGTATCTTTTTATAAGAATTTACAACCAGTCTTTTCTGCTCAATTGTCATATTCGAATTCATCCGGTTTAAAATTACGATTTAGTTAATTAACCATTGCACAGAACTCTTCGTATTGGTATTGTTTTTGAACACATGCTTATGAATAAACAATTGTTCATCTTTTAAATAAATCGATATGGGAAAGTTAAGTGGTAAGAAAATCGCAATACTTACGGAAAATGGTTTTGAGGAAGTTGAATTAACGAGTCCCCGCAAAGCCCTTATAGATGCTGGTGCAACGGTGCATATCATCTCTCCGCAGAAAGACAAGGTAAAAGCCTGGAACCACGACCACTGGTCCATTCAGCTTCCGGTTGACGTCAATCTGAAAGATGCAGATCCGGAAGATTATGACGCACTGATGATTCCCGGCGGGGTCATGAATCCTGACCAGATGCGCGCCAATCCCGATTGTGTGGATTTTGCGCAACAATTTCTGGAAGAAGGCAAACCCGTTGCTGCCATTTGTCACGGCCCGCAGTTGTTAATTGAAACGGGCATGCTGAGCGGAAAAAATATGACATCTTTTCCTTCCATCAGGACCGACCTCGAGAATGCAGGTGCAAGCTGGGCAGATCTGGAAGTGGTAACGGACCATGGGCTGGTAACCAGCAGGAGCCCGGCTGATTTGGAAGCATTCAATAAAAAAATGATCGAAGAATTTGCGGAAGGCGTACATGCCCCGTCTGCCATGAACTGATGATCCGACCCGTTTAAGATACATGGATATTCTTCGTAAAAAAAACCACCAGAAGGTGGTTTTTTTCATTAGTATTTCTGGGCCAGGTTATACAGGATCTTGTCTGAAACGCTGTCCAGGGGCCGGTATACGGTATCCTGCATCCAATGCCGCCGGAACGCGTTCACCACGGCCAGCGTGTCTTTCAGGTGATATCCGATCTCCCGCAGTGCCTGGTATTCATTGAAATCCGGTGGCACCACAACACGGCTGGTATCATCGTACCATTCTCCGAAGCCATGATCGGCCAGCAGTTTCCAGGGAAAACGCCAGTTGGGATCCACTTTTCTCCCGGGAGCAATATCCCCATGACCAATGATGTTTTCCTGTGGGATCCTGTATTTGTTTTTGAGCATCTCCAGCACCGTGATCAAACTGCTGATCTGGGGAACGGTAAAATCTTCGAATCCGTTATTGTCCAGCTCAATACCAATGCTGCAGGAATTGATGTCCGTATTATGACCCCATTTGCTCGCTCCGGCCTGCCAGGCGCGCAGATAATCATTCAACATGTGATGAACGGTTCCATCTTTACAGATCACATAATGGGCGCTCACCTTGGACTGCTTAATGGTAAATGTATGCAGGGTTTCCGCACAGGCATTCTGCGCCGTATGGTGGATGATGATAAAATCGGGTTTCCGCAAATCAAAGTTTACCGTTCCTATCCAGTCTGTTTTTTCGGCATTGGTAACCACGCCGCTATCCGTAATTAAAGGAAAATCATTGAAGGGTTGTTCCCGGAGCTGCTTATTGAGTTCTTTTACCTG
>DASRLM010000146.1:0-4546 GCA_035648455.1 Puia sp.
AGATAATATTTGTAGGCAACATATACTCCAAAGCGGGCTTTGAGCGGTAATTGCGTGATTCCTTCGTAGGCATTATTAAAATCAAGCATAATCTCATCTTCAATTGCCTTTTTACTATTTGACGTAAAGTTTTTAAAATCAACTTCGGGAAAATAGGTTCTTTCAAGCAACTGATAATCAGATTTTACATCTCTCAAAAAATTTACTTTTTGAAATGCTGCACCAAGAGATTGGGCGAAAGGCTTTAATTTCTCATACTTAGCATGATCTTTTTCGCAAAAAATAGTAAGGCACATTAATCCGACTACTTCTGCGCTTCCATAGATATAATCTTTATAACCTTCGGCATCGTACGAGTTTTTGTTCAGGTCATATTCCATGCTCCTGAAAAATGCATCGATCAGTTTCCGGTCAATTTCAAATTCGTTTACCGTCATCTGAAAACTGTGCAGAATAGGATTGAGACTTATTTTTCTTTCAATTGCTTTATACGTTTCAGTTTTAAACTCAGCCAACAACACCGTTTTATTGTGATCATGAAACGTATCAACAATTTCATCTGCAAAGCGAACAAACCCGTAAATATTAAAGATTGGGGTCCGGAATTCAGGATGGAGCAATCTGATGGCGCTGCAAAATGAAGTGCTGTATTTTTGCGTAGTGATTTTGCTGCACTGCTCGCAAAGTTCATGGAATAAAGTTATCATATCCCTGAGAAACTTTAAGGATTAGTTATAATAACAACGGGTTTGTTTTGTTCAATCGGATTTTAATAGGGTACTATGCTTACTTAGATATTTGAGTGCTTCTTTTGCTACTACCTCACCACTTATCAAACTTGGGGGCACCCCTGGGCCGGGTACGGTCAATTGGCCCGTGAAAAATAGGTTTTTTATTTTATTACTCCTACAAGAAGGTTTTAAAACTGCCGTTTGCCTTAAAGTATTTGCAAGTCCGTAGGCATTGCCTTTAAATGAATTGTAATCCTTTATGAAGTTACTTACCGAATAGGTTTTTTTATAAACAATGGCATCCCTGACGGGCTGCCCTGTCTTTTCTTCAAACCGGGCGAGGATTTTTTGAAAATAGGTTTCCCGTAATTCTTCTGTATCTCCCTGTAAACCAGTGGCTATGGGAATTAGAAAGAACAGATTTTCATTTCCGGCGGCTGCCACCGTTCTATCAGTTACCGATGGTGCGCATACATAAAATAAAGGATTTTCCGGCCATTTCCCGGTTACGTATATTTCTTTGCCGTGTTCGTTAAAATCGGTGTCAAAAAATAAGGAATGATGCTGGATATCCCTCAATTTCCGGTTTAGCCCTACGAAATACAGCAGGCAACTCGGTGCCATCACCCTGGAGTCCCAATACTTTTTACTGTATGATCTGCTTTCCCTTGGGAGCAAATTCATTTCCAGGTAATGGTAGTCTGCGGCTCCTATCACTACATCCGCTTCATAAAAATGCTCTTTAAGCAATAGGTCTTTTGCGACTACCCCATTTGCCTTTCTGTCCACCACTTTTATTTCGCTTACGTCCATATTAAACAAGAATTTTGCTCCTAATTCTTTTGCCAAAGAATGCATTCCTTCTACCACTTTGTACATACCACCCTGGGGATACCAGGTTCCTAATTTTATATCAGAATAGTTCATCAGGCTGTATAAAGCTGGCGTATCCTGGGCCAAAGCTCCCAAAAACAGGATTGGAAATTCCATTAACTGCCGTAAATGGGTATTTTTAAAGTACTTACCGATATGTTTTTTCATTGATGTAAACACATCCAGCTTAAAAACCCCTTTTAGGAGGTCCATATCCAGGAACTCCGTCAGCGATAACCCGGGCTTATACACCAGCTTGTTTATTCCTACTTTATATTTATACTCCGCCTCTTTCATAAATTCATCCAGGCGTCTGGAGCTTCCTGCTTCTATACTTTCAAATAGCTTTCCTAATTCTGTATAGTCTGCAGGAATGTCCATCTTCGAATCGGGCCAATAAATCCGGTAAGATGGATTTAACCGGTCTAATTGGTAATAATCGGTGACCTTTTTGTCAAAGAAGCTAAAGAACCGTTCAAAAACTTCCGGCATCCAATACCAGCTTGGCCCCATATCAAATACAAAACCATCTGCTGTTAACTTCCTGGCCCGGCCTCCCGGTATAGCATGTTTTTCCAATACTGTTGTATCAAAACCGGCTTTTGCCATAAAGCATGCCGCAGATAAACCGGCAAATCCACTTCCTATAATGACTGCTTTTTTCAAAGGATGAAAATACGGATATTGTGTATCAACCCGATGTGAAATCCCGGGCCTGCAGATCATTTATTTTGCTGATACAATAGTAATAATATTGAAAAAAGATCCGGGAAAAACTCGACAAACGTCTCGATAAAATCGTCGGATATTACTAAGAGATTACTAGCGGTACCGCTACTTCAGGTGAAAACTTCAATCCGGTAATGCAAATGCCAGGACAGATCCCGCTGGCATTTCTTTATTTCCTGCCACGGAAATCGCGATGTATTGTTTACCATTCCGTTTGTAGGAACAGGGAATGGACGTTCCGATGCCCGGGAGAATATAGGTCCAAAGTATTTTGCCGCTGGCCTTATCGAACGCCTGGAATGAACGGTCCCTGGAGCCCGCGATCCAGACCAATCCGCCACCGGTTACCATCGGCCCGGGTGATCCGGAGGATCCTGTTTCCCGTTCTTCCGCCTTGCGCAATTCCGGGATATTCCCTACCGTCACCTTCCATTCATATTCTCCGGTATTCAGATTGATGGCGTTCAGGACGCCCCAGGGCGGTTTGATCGCCGGGTTTCCATCCGGATCCCTCCAAACGCCATAGGCGGACACATTCAGGTAACGGGTAGCTGTATCGGCTTTGGATGAACGATTTGCCTCGATCTCGTTTACATCTCCTCTTCGTATGGATAGGTTTTGTCCCTGCTTATCAAATAAAAAATCAATGAGTGCCTTTTCTTTCCCGTTCAATATGCCGCCAAAGGCAGGCATTTTACCTCCGCCTTCCCTGATTTTTTGAAGCGCTTCGGTTTCCGGTATTCTTTTTTTAAGGTCCGCCAGAGACGGGTACAGGGGTTCATCCCCATACCGGTCCGTTTTATGACAGGCTGCACAATAGATCCGGTATGTTTGTCTGCCCAAATCAAATCCTGACAGATGGGTGGAAATATCCGTCGTATCCAGTTTCTTCACCACATTGATTTCAGGGGATTCGTTGGACTTTAAATACAGGATACCCGTATTCGGGTCATAAGCGGCACCACCCCATTCCGAACCGCCGATGGTTCCCGGAAAATTCAGGGATCCTTTCAGCGACGGAGGCGTGAACAGGCCTTCATAACGGAGTTGCCTGAATGTTTTTACCAGCGAATCATGCGCGGCCGGAGAAAAATCACTGAGGTCATCTTCTGTCATGCGTTGACGTGAATAGGGTTTGGGCAGGAGTGGAAAGGGTTGTGTGGGCCAGGTCTGCTCTCCCGGTACATCGGAAGCAGGAACGGGTCTTTCTTCCACCGGAAACAGCGGTTCTCCCGTTTCCCGGTTCAACACATATAAAAAACCGACTTTGGATGTTTGCGCTATGGCGTCGATTTTTTTTCCGTCACGGAGAATGGTAACGAGATTGGGCGGTGCCGGGAGGTCATAGTCCCACAGATCATGGTGAATGGTTTGAAAATGCCAGAGGTACTTACCGGTTCGCGCATCCAGCGCCACCACACTGTTGCCGAATAGATTTTGTCCTGCCCGGTCCGCTCCATAGAAATCATAGCTGGGTGAACCCGTGGCCAGAAAAACCATTCCTCTTTTTTCATCCAGGCTCAGGCCGCCCCAGTCGTTGGCGCCGCCGGCATATTTCCAGGCGTCTTTGGGCCAGGTTTCGTATCCCGGCTCCCCGGGTTGTGGAATGGTATGAAAGGTCCACATCAGTTTACCCGTTCTCACCTGATAAGCCCTTACATATCCGGGCTGGGCTCCGTATAGTTCGGATACTTCGTTTCCGATGATCAGCAGGTCCTGAAATATAATACCAGGTGAAGTGGGTCTGACAGAAATGAGTTTCGGATCGTCGCGCATGCCCACATTCATGCTTACTCTTCCGCTATCGCCGAAGGAGGGAATGGGCCTGCCGGTTTCGGCATTCAATGCAAAAAGCTGGTCACTGGCAGTAAAAAGAATTCTTTTATCGGCCCCGTCTTCCCAATAGGTGACACCGCGACAAACCCCGCCTCCACGGCCCCCGTTAAAGGGGTCAAAGGACCATATCTGCTTACCGGTGCCGGCATCGATGGCATAGATCCTATGCCGCGCGGAAGAAGTATACATGATTCCATCGATAACGATGGGATTCGATTCACTGGCGCCAAATCTTGCGCCTTCGGTGGCATCGTCCGGGTTGAAGGTCCAGGCCAGCCTGAGCCTGCTGAGATTTTGCGTATTGATATCTGTATAAGGTGAATAACTGGAGCTGGCTGCATCCGACTTATAGATACCCCAATTACGCTCTTTTTGAC
>DASRLM010000147.1:0-2465 GCA_035648455.1 Puia sp.
GTATTTTATTATTCAGCCTTTTTGTAACCCTGGGTACCCAGGCACAGGTAAAAAAGGAGATAGATACAGCCTCTGCAAAAGTGGGAAATAAAACCGCCCGGGTCGCTTCCAAAGGAAAATCGGCTGTAGTGGATATTAAATACAAGGATAAAGTAGGTCCCGGTGGGGAGACCATCTTTATTGATCATAGTTCAAAATATTATTATATCGACAAAAAAGGCAAAAAGGTATATGTGCCTAAGGCCAAACTCAAAGATAAAAAACCAGATTAGGAGCGGCAGGGCTGGGGTTCAAAAGCTTAACATTGAGGGGAATAAAATCCATGTTAACTTTATATGACCAAGAGGAAAATCTAAAATCTGGACAGTCATGGCAAAGAAAGTTAAGCAGCACAAACAGCAATCGATCAAGAAAACAATATTGAGGGAAATCGAGGGGAAATTGGCAGAATCCCTGAAGGAATACCATAAAAAGGTCAGTGAAAAAAAATTCAGTAAAAAGCTTCGCAAAGCAGGTAAATTGCTCAGCCAATCGCTTGCTATTAAAAATATTTCCGCGGTTCCCGGCAAGCAGCCTAAGCTGAAAAAAACAAAACGGCCTTCCCAAACGGAATCGGATGTTAAGTCAATTGGACAATAATATCCCGATAGCGGGATCATCCTAAAAACGGGGCGGGAATATGATGCAAGCATAATTTTATTTACCTTAGCGGCGTCAGCCATTTTAATACCTAACCGCCCCCGGATTGATTATGCTCCATTCAGTCATTACAGGTTCAGGTTCCTATATTCCACCTTTTGTTCAGTCAAATCAGGATTTCGCCAGGCATGTCTTTTATACGGCAAACGGAAGCCCCCTGCATACAGAATCGGGTGAGGTGGTCAGCAAATTCAAAAAAATTACCGGCATTGAAGAAAGGCGCTATACCACCAACGACCTGAACGCATCTGATTTGGGTTATGAAGCCGCCAGGCTGGCTATCCAGGATAGCGGCGTGGATCCTGAAACCATTGATCAGTTGATTGTTGCTCACAATTTCGGGAACGTCATAAAGGATACCATACAAACCGCTGCAGTGCCTTCGCTGGCGAGCCTGATAAAAAATACACTGGGTATCCGCAATCCCAATTGTGTGGCTTACGATATTTTATTCGGATGCCCGGGCTGGCTGCAGGGGCTTATCCAATCCGATGCCTTTTTAAGATCCGGCCAGGCAAAAAAAACCCTGATCATTGGGACGGAAGCACTTTCCCGGGTCATTGACATGTATGACCGGGATAGCATGATTTTTAGTGACGGCGCCGGCGCCGTAGTGCTGGAACAGCAGGCAGGAGATGATGCTTCCGCAGGCATTTTGGGTTATTCCACGGAAACGCATGCGATGGAAGAAGTGGATTACATCAATATGGGAACTTCTTATTATCCCGACAGCGACCCCCGTATCCGGTATTTAAAAATGCAGGGAAGGAAAGTATATGAATTTGCCATAAAGCGGGTTCCCGCCGCAATGAAATTATGCCTGGAAAAAAGCGGAGTGGGGATCCATGAACTAAAAAAAATATTCATTCATCAGGCAAATGAAAAAATGGATGAAGCCATCATCAACAGGTTGTACCTGCTTTACGGAATAAATGAACCGCCGGTAAACATCATGCCCATGAGCATCAGCTGGCTGGGCAACAGCTCCGTGGCTACCGTACCCACTTTGTTTGACCTGGTACGCAAAAATCAGCTGCCGCCCCATGAATTACTCCCGGGAGACATCTTGCTATTCGCCTCCATCGGTGCGGGGATGAACATCAATGCCGTTTGCTATCGTTATGGATAGCCGGGTTCAAATACCCTACCGGTCCTGTATGCGCTAGTGGACTGCCACAATTTACAAACTCACTTCCACTTTTTTGCCCGTTGCCGCGGCGAGGTAAATCGCATCGATCAGTTTCAGATCCTTCACAGCCTCTTCCCCATCCACTGGTACCACGGGCACTTTCCCATGAAGGAGAATGTCCGACATTTCTTCCATTTGCAAAGTCTGGTGCGTTACGGTGGGCTGATTGATTTCGCCCTTGTTGGTATGTCCCCGGATGGGGCCATATCCAGTAGAGGGCAGTAGTTCGGCAAACCCTTTGGTACCGTTTAAGAAAAACCGGTCCAGGTTATTCATGGCGTAAGTTGACAAACAGGAAGCGACTGCACCGCTGGGAAAGCCGAACTGAAACAGGATGGTTTCGTCAACACCCTCTTTAAACCGCACGGGATCTGTTTTAGTTTCCTCTGCAGTGACCCAAACCGGATCCTCTCCTACCATATAGCGGGAACCATTGATGGCATAAATACCAATGTCCATCAGGGATCCTCCGCCGGCAAGTTGTTTATTCAGCCGCCACTGTGTGGGGTCTCCGATATCAAAGCCGCACAATCCCTGAAAAAACATAATCTTTCCGAATTCATCCGCTTTCCGCATG
>DASRLM010000148.1:0-8462 GCA_035648455.1 Puia sp.
GGTATAAAAAGCGGAATGTCCGTTTTTCATACGATTTTTCCTTCCCGCTTCGGGGGGAAGGAAAGCAGATTCCAGTGAAGGATTTTCCCGGTAATGGGATTGTAGAAAACGAATAAAGTAAAGCAGGTCGGTTGCGTTGAATGTGCGGTGTTTGAATTCCAGCAATTTCCTGAGATCCGCGGGCCGGTGATGCAAACAGAAATCATGCGGAGCATTGTCCATGGCCTGCAGCAGTTCATCTGATTTCCGGATAATGGTGGTCCGGTTTCCCCAGGCAAAAACGGCAGCAAACAATCCGGCGATTTCAATATCCTGTTTTTTGCTGAACCGGTGCGGCACGGAAACCGGATCAGTAGAGATGAAAGAAGGACGATTGTACTGAAGGACTTTGCTTTCCAAAAAATCCCGGAGTTCATTTTTATTCTTAAAACGCTCCATATTAATGGGTTGACGGATGACGGTCAACCTATTGCCCTCCCAAGGTCTTCCATCAAATCATCTGCGTCTTCAATGCCCACACTCAACCTGATCAGGGAATCGCTGAGTCCGTTTTTAATGCGGTCCTCCCGGGGGATGGATGCATGCGTCATGCTGGCGGGATGACTCATCAGGGATTCCACACCACCGAGGCTTTCCGCCAGAGAGAATAATTTGGTGGACGACAAAACCCTTTTGGTTTCTTCCGGAGAATCGTTTTTTAATTCAAAGCTGAGCATGCCGCCAAAATCACGCATTTGTTTTTTCGCTACGGCATATCCGGGATGATCCTCAAAACCGCACCAGTAAACACGGCTCACTTTAGGATGCTTTCGCAGATAGTGTGCGATCTTTTTGCCGTTCTGGCAATGTCTTTCCATGCGAACCTGAAGGGTCTTGATGCCCCTCAGCACAAGAAAACAATCCTGTGGTCCGGGTACAGCGCCGCAGGATTTCTGGATAAAATAGAGTTGATCGCGCAGGCCCTGATCATTCATCATTAAACAACCGTGGATAACATCGCTGTGACCACCGAGGTATTTCGTTGCGGAATGCACCACGATATCCGCACCCAGGTCAAGCGGATTCTGCAGGCAGGGTGAGGCAAAAGTATTGTCAACACAAAGCAGCAGGTTTTTTTCTTTCGCAATAACAGAAACCGCGGCCAGGTCCACGATATTCATCAGCGGATTGGTGGGCGTTTCCGTCCAGATCAGTTTGGTTTTGTTATTTATAAAGGACTGTATGTTTTCCGGGTTCTGCATATTCACATAATGAAAGTGGATGCCCGCTTTTTCAAAGATCTTAGAGAACAGACGGAAGGTGCCGCCATACATATCGTTGGCAGCAATCACTTCATCGCCCGGAACCAGCAATCGGATCACGGCATCCGAAGCAGCCACGCCGCTGCTGAAGCTGAGGGCAAACCGCGCATTTTCAATGCTGGCCAGGGCTTTTTCCAGTGCAGTGCGCGTGGGATTCTGGGAGCGTGCATATTCATAACCCTTGTGATTACCGGGAGATTCCTGTACAAAGGTGGAGGTCTGATAAATGGGTGGAATAATGGCCCCTGTACCCGGGTCAGGCTCCATTCCTGCGTGGATGAGCCGCGTGGCAAATTTCATGCGTTCATGTTTTTGTTGGTTACCAGCTGATGGGCAACAGGGCTTCCTGATCGTCCCAGGCCATAAGCAGCTGTGTTTTATTCTTATCACTGCCTGTAAAACAAATGGTCATAACATCGATGTCTGTCTGTTTTTTAACCGGAACATCCACCCGGAGAACATCCTTTTTACTATCATAGTCAAATGCGCCCCAGGTATCGGTTTCCCTGTTGAGGATCACAGTCCATTTATTGGTATCCGGAATGGCATATAAAGTATATTCTCCCTTCGGCACTTTTTTATTGTTGATTTTTACATCTTTAAAAAATTCGATCTCCGTCGCCTCATTGGCGCCCAGTCGCCATACACTCCGGTAAGGAACCAGGTCTCCGAAAATCACCCGGTTATTTTTCTGGGGTCGTCCGTAAATGACCCTGGCAATCAGCGGGGCATCTGCCTTGTGCTGAATTTTAAGAATGGGATAATTAACCGGGTAGTAGCTCATGTCCATCGGTGACTTATCCAGGGTTGGCAGCGTATCCTGCGCACGGACAGATCCTAAACACCACATCATCAGGATTCCAAAAAGAAAAGGTTTCATAACAAATCAATTGGCGGCAAAGGTACAACTTAGAGATGCTGCTCAATGATTTGGGTCAAGATAGAGCAACTCATTGTAAGCGAAGGTCTTCAGGTTAGGGAAGAAGAGTTCATAACAATTTCTCAATTCTTCATAGTGGGCGATGAAGGCCTGGAAGGCGGGTTCTGCATCCTGAATGTATCGGGCACGATGTACAAGTCCCTGGAAACTGCGGTGGATGCCTTCTGTTGAACGGTAATGCAGCAGCCAGTTCTGGGTGCGCATGTGATGCAGGAAGCGGTCGGATTTTTCCGGCAGCCCGTTTTTATACGCACCCAGCTGATCATAGGTTTTCGCGGCAAAGACAGCCAGGGCGCCTTCCTCAAATTCATGCGGGTCGTTGGCGAGGAAATGGTCGTAGACAATGTCAATAAAACTTCCCGCATATAAGCCGGAGGCTGCTTTCAGGAATTGTTTTGCATCCCGGGTAGCCGGATGGTAATCGGTATATTCATCTATTTTCCGGTGGAGCATGATGCCGCTCAGAACCCTGCGGGGATAATCAAACTTTTTTTTCCCCTTCACAAAATCACTGATCATATTCCCGACGAGTATGTCCGGGTCGCCAAAAGACAGATAAGCATGTGCGAGATAGTTCACCGGTTAAAGGTAACAAGTAACACCTGCGTGAGAATTCACGCGCAGATATGCGGGAAAAAATTATTTTTGCCGTTCAAGTTTACCAACATCATGAATAAAGGACCGGTTTCTCAGTTTGTGGCCCATCATTACAGGCATTTTAACGCGGCCGCGCTGGTGGATGCGGCAAAAGGTTATGAAACGCATTTAACAGAAGGGGGAAAAATGATGGTGACCCTGGCGGGGGCCATGAGTACCGCCGAATTGGGCGTTTCCCTGGCAGAGATGATCCGGCAGGATAAAATACACATCATCTCCTGTACGGGGGCGAATCTCGAAGAAGACATCATGAACCTCGTTGCCCATTCTCACTACAAAAGGGTTCCTCATTACCGGGATCTTACCCCGAGGCAGGAATGGGAGCTGCTGGAACAGGGATTGAACCGGGTAACGGACACCTGCATCCCGGAGGAAGAAGCATTCCGGAAGATCCAGCATCATATTGTAAGGCTCTGGAAAGACGCAGATCAACAGGGGGAAAGGTATTTCCCGCATGAGTTCATGTACAAGCTGTTGCTGAGCAGGGTTATGGAAAAGGATTACGAAATTGATGTGAAAGACAGCTGGATGATCGCGGCTGCGGAAAAAAATCTGCCGATCGTTGTCGGCGGATGGGAAGACAGCACCATGGGGAATATTTTTGCTTCCTATATAGTCAAAGGAGAAATGAAAGCCACTACCATGAAAAGCGGCATAGAATACATGGTTTGGCTGAGCGACTGGTACCGCAAAAGCTCCGGGGGAAAAGGGATCGGATTTTTCCAGGTCGGCGGGGGAATTGCCGGTGATTTCCCCATTTGCGTAGTACCCATGATGTACCAGGATCTGGAATGGCACGATGTACCTTTCTGGAGTTATTTCTGCCAGATCTCGGATTCCACCACCTCCTACGGATCTTATTCCGGCGCGGTGCCCAACGAAAAAATCACCTGGGGGAAACTGGACATACATACCCCGAAATATATTGTGGAAAGTGACGCCACCATCGTGGTACCGCTGATATTTGCCTGGATCCTCGGCTGGTAAAGTTTTTGACTGGATCATACTGCGGTTTGAAAATCCCGGGACGGCATATTCGTCCGGCCGGAAAAAAGACAATAGGCAGGAATGAAAAAACTCGGGAATTATATTGCCGGCAAGTGGGTGGAAGGGGAAGGCGTGGAACAAACCCTGTATGATGCCGCATCGGGCAGGGCCCTTTACCAGGCGGGAAGCAGGGGAATTGATTTTCAGGAAATGCTGGATTATGGCCGCAATACCGGCAATCCGGCTTTGCGCAAAATGAGCTTTCACGAACGTGGCCGGATGTTGAAGGCGCTGGCCCTTCACTTGCAGGGTCATCTCGAAAAATTTTACACGATCAGCTATCAGACCGGGGCTACCCGTGCCGACAGCCGGATTGATATCGAGGGTGGTATCGGCAACTTATTTTCCTACGCTTCGCTGCGCAGGAAATTTCCGGATCAACCATTTTGCACCGATGGGGAATCCGTCAATCTCGGTAAGCAACATACTTTCTCCGGTCATCACCTGCTGATCCCCAAAGAAGGGGTTGCCTTACATATCAACGCGTATAATTTCCCCGTATGGGGTATGCTCGAAAAAATTGCCGTCAACCTGCTGGCCGGTGTTCCGGCCATCGTTAAACCCGCTACGGTCACTTCTTTTTTAACGGAAGCGGTGGTGCGCGAGATTCATGCTTCCGGCATTCTGCCAAATGGTGCATTGCAGCTCATCTGCGGAAGCACGGGCAACCTGCTTGACCTGCTGAATGCGCAGGACACGGTTACATTTACCGGCTCCGCCTCCACCGGACTCAAACTGAAATCCAATCCGAATCTGCTGCGGGAAAATGTTTCTTTTACCCTGGAAGCGGATTCACTCAATTGTATTGTACTGGGAGAAGACGTTGATCCTTCCCGGCCGGAATGGGATATTTTTGTGAAAGAAGTGCGGAAGGAGATGACCGTAAAGGCAGGCCAGAAATGCACGGCCATACGGCGGATCTTTGTTCCCGCGAACAGGATGGAAGATATGCGTAAATCCCTTTTGAAGGCGCTCGCGCAAACCATCATCGGAGATCCCTCGAATGAAAAAGTACGGATGGGATCACTTGCGGGTCAGGGTCAGCGGAAGGAAGTACGTGAGCAGGTACAGAAGTTGCTCGCTTCTTCACAGATCATTTACGGCTCAATGGACAACGTGGAATTGCTGGATGCCGATTCTGTAAAAGGCGCATTCATGAGCCCCCTGCTGCTGTTGAATGAACAACCTTTTGCCGCTGCGGATGCGCACAGCATAGAGGCCTTTGGACCGGTGAGTACGCTGATGCCGTATAAAAATTTTGAGGATGCCATTGCCTTATCAAAAAAAGGAAAAGGGTCCTTATGCAGCACCATCGTAACGGCAGATGACGGATTGGCCAGGCAATATGTACTGGACGCGGGAACGCAGCATGGCAGAATATTGATTTTAAATAGGGATTGTGCAACGGAAAGCACGGGACATGGCTCACCGCTTCCCATGCTGGTTCACGGAGGACCCGGAAGGGCCGGTGGCGGAGAAGAAATGGGCGGTGAGCGCGGCGTAAAGCATTATATGCAAAGGGTGGCTATTCAGGGATCGCCTACCAGCCTGACGGCAGTCACGTCGGTATATCAACCGCATGCCAGACAAACGGTGGATGAAAAACATCCATTTAAAAAATATTTTGAGGAGTTGAATATCGGGGATACGGTACTCACGCACAAACGCACTATAACCGAATCGGATATTTCACAGTTCGCCAACCTGAGCTGGGATCATTTTTATGCGCACACGGATCATACGTCCCTGGAAGGGACTTTGTTTGACAGGCCTGTTGCCCACGGATATTTTATCCTGAGTGCGGCGGCCGGATTATTCGTGGATGCGGCAAAAGGACCCGTGCTGTTAAATTATGGAATCGAAAACTGCCGGTTTTTAAAACCTGTTTATGCGGGTACAACGATTGGTGTGCGGCTGACGTGCAAAGAAAAAACCAGTCAGGAATTAAACGAAGGAGAGTCCATTCCCAGGGGTATTGTAAAATGGTATGTGGATGTATATGATGAGTCGGGGGATGCTGTAATGGTCGCCAGCATTTTAACTATGGTCAGAAAAAAATCTTCAGTTATATGAACGGTCATTCATCCGGATATGTAAAAGCGGAAAGGCATGGACATTCCATGACCATCGAATTTTTTCATCCCCAGAGCAATTCCCTTTCCGGGGATCTGCTGCGGGACCTGGCATCCCGGATTCACGATGCCGGTCTCGATGCGGAAACCCATGTGATCCTGCTCCGGTCGGCAGGAGAAAGAGCCTTTTGTGCAGGCGCTTCTTTTGATGAATTATCCAAGATAAAAACGGCACGGGAAGGAGAGGGTTTTTTTAATGGATTTGCGCATGTGCTCAACAGCATGCGGAAATGTCCCAAATTTATCGTCGCGAGGATCCAGGGAAAATGCGTTGGTGGTGGCGTGGGACTTGCTGCCGCGGCGGACTATGCCATCGCCCTCACCGGGGCCGACATCAGGCTCAGTGAACTGGAGCTGGGTATTGGTCCGTTTGTTATCGGAGCGGCCCTGGAACGTAAGATCGGATCCTCCTTTTTTTCCCAGCTCGCCGTCGACGCCTCTTCCTGGAGAACGGCGGAATGGGCAAAATCCCGGGGACTTTTTTCAGAGGTCCATTCCACCCGGGAACTCATGGATGAATCCGTATCCCGTCTTATCCATCACCTGAGCCATTCCAATCCGGTAGCGATGAGAGAAATGAAGAAAATGTTCTGGGAAGGCACATCACACTGGGATCACCTGCTCGAGGAACGGGCGAAGATCTGCGGAAATCTGGTGGCGGGGGAGTTTGCGCAGGGATTGATTAAGAAAAGGTAAGAATAAAAAAGTTGACGGATGATGGATGACGGTTGACCGTGTTTTTGTGCGAATTCGCACCTGAAGTCCGTCAACGGTCAACCGTCATCCGTCAACCTTCATATCCCCATACGTATACAAAGGATCCAACGGGCTATCCGGTCCAAGCCGGAATATGGGGTTGAGGAGACCATCTTTTAAGCCATACACCCAGCCATGCAGTTGGGGTGCCCGGGTGAATTGCCAGGCGCGCTGGATGATGGATGTTTTGGCGAGATGCAATACCTGCTCCTGCACATTCAGTTCGGTAAGCCGGTCCTCTCTTTTTGCCGGATCGGTAATGGCTTCCAGTTCGATCCGGTGCAGGCGGTAAACATCTTTAATATTCCTCAGCCACATGTTGAGGACCTGTTTGAAATCGTGGTTGGTCATGGCGGCTTTGATTCCACCGCAGCCATAGTGACCACAAACGATCACGTGTTTTACACTCAGGTGCACGACCGCGTATTCCAATACACTCAGGAGGTTTACATCCGTATGGATCACGAGATTGGCCACGTTGCGGTGAACAAAAATTTCTCCGGGCTGGGTTCCGGTGATTTCATTGGCCGGCACCCGGCTGTCGCTGCAGCCTATCCATAAGAATTCAGGGTTTTGAATTGCCAGGTTCCGGAAATAATCCGGAGCGGCCTCAGTTACCTTTGCGGCCCAGGATCTGTTATTGGAAAGTAACTTTTCGTAAGCGCTCATGCTTGATTTTTTACCTGTCAGATATTCAGCCCTCCGCAGATACTGATCACCTG
The DNA here is from genome assembly GCA_035648455.1 of Puia sp. GTDB lineage: Bacteria > Bacteroidota > Bacteroidia > Chitinophagales > Chitinophagaceae > Puia. The sequence continues at coordinate 7,556 of DASRLM010000148.1, forward strand.
TCCGGTGATGTAACTGCTCATATCGGATGCCAGGAAAAGCGCCGTATCGGCAATTTCTTCCGCGCTGCCGAATCTTCCCAACGGGATCTTTGCCAGGAAGGATTTGGCTTTTTCTTCATCCTGAAGATAATGGGTCATATCCGTTCCAATGAACCCGGGCGCAATGGCATTGCACCGAATATTCCGGCTGCCCAGTTCGTGGGCAACGGATTTGGTAAACCCGATGATACCGGCTTTGGAAGCGGCATAGCCGGATTGGCCCGCATTGCCGCGGATACCAATAATGGAACTCATATTGATGATGGATCCCTTTTTCGCTTTCAGCATGGGCCTGATCACGTGTTTGGTCATGTTGAAAACGCTTTTCAGATTCGTGGTCATCACTTCATCCCATTGTTCGGGGGTAAGACGTAGCAACAAACTATCTTTGGAAATGCCGGCATTATTTATGCAAACATCCACCGTTCCATATTCTTTCATTACGCTGTTCACCAGTTCTTCGCAATCTGTATATGAACCCGCATTGCTTTTGTATCCTTTGGCTTTTACCCCGAATGTCAGGAGTTTTTGTTCCAGCGTCCTGGCCTTTTCATCGCTGGAAAGAAAGGTAAATGCAATGTTGGCGCCCTGGGAAGCCAGCTTCAGGGCAATAGCTTCCCCTATTCCCCGGGCAGCTCCGGTTATGATGGCTATTTTACCTTCTAATAGTTTCATGTCATTGCCTTAAAGATTGTCAAATATATACACTCGAAAGTTTGCAGGTAAATAAAAATATTAATTTAATGTCTTTCACCCGTCATGAATCGTAAGGTTGCGAAGGTCTTATTACTGATTTCATTTGGCGCGGAAACTTTTTTCGCCACCTATGGCCTTTTGGCGGGCCCGGACGCAGCCGTCGCTTCCATCC
>DASRLM010000149.1:0-6452 GCA_035648455.1 Puia sp.
AAATTTCTCCACCTTGGGACGGATAACAAAGCTGCAATAAGGTTGTGATCCGTGCAGCCGGTAATAATCCTGGTGATAATTTTCCGCTGCATAAAATTTACTGAAGGGCGTAATTTCCGTCACAATCGGGTTGCTGTATGCTCCACTCTGATCCAGTTTTGCCTTGTATTTTTCTGCCTTTTCTTTTTGCTCCGCATTGTGATAAAAGATAGCGCTCCGGTATTGCGTGCCCGCATCATTGCCCTGCCGGTTGAGGGAGGTGGGGTCGTGGGACTCCCAGAACACTTCCAGCAGTTCATCGAAAGAAATCTGTTTCGGATCGTAAATTACCTGTAAACATTCTGCATGGCCGGTATTTCCGGAACATACTTCTTCATAAGAAGGATGCGGAACCGTTCCCCCCGAATAACCGGAAGTAACTTTCAATACGCCCTTTAACTCCTGAAAAATAGCCTCGGTACACCAGAAGCACCCCGTGGCAAGGGTAGCGGTATCGGTTTGTATGCCTGTCGGGATTTTTTCCTCGCTCATAATGGTATTTTGTGTGGTTGATGTTTGGCAGGACGCAATCGTCATTGTGCTGAGCAATAGTGTTGGTAACAGCATGATCTTCATTATTATTCTTTAACAAGTTACGTTGGCAGAAGAGGTCTGGATTGTAATCTATATGACAATTGAACCCTTTTAAATGTTCGTTAACTTATCTTTGTTTTGAATGATCAGATACTTCCCGGAATCGGCTCTTACCCAACTGGAATTCGATAAAATCCGGGCGCTGGTGGCTGCCCACTGCAAATCTGCTTATGCCCGGGAAAAGACATTGAACCTCCGGATCCATACCCGTCAGGAGATTATCGAAAGGGAGTTGCAACAAACGAGCGAATTCAAGATCCTGCTTCAGCAGGCTCAATATTTCCCCAATGAAGACAGCCTGAACCTGGACCGCGAAATAAAACTCCTGGGCCTGCCTGGCGCCGTGCTGGGCGGAGATCAGTTCCTGCTGATCCGGAGGCTGGCGGATAATCTCCGCCAGATCTTTCACTGGTTCGACAAAGAAAAGAGACTGGCTTGGCCGGCACTGGCAGAAGTGATCCGGGATACTTATTATGAAAAACTGATCATCGGCTCCATTGATGAGATTCTGGAAGAAAATGGCCAGGTAAGGGACAGGGCTTCTCGGGAACTGGCCGATATCCGGATGTCGCTATACCGTAAAAGAAATGAACTCAGGCGTTTATTCGACCGGATCCTGTCCAAACTCGCCAAAGCCGGATACGTAGCAGAAACGGAAGAGGCTTTTTTAAACGGCCGCCGCGTGCTGGCCCTCTTTGCCGAAAATAAGCGCCAGGTAAAAGGCATTCTGCATGGGGAAAGCGACAGCCGGAAAACCGCTTTTGTTGAACCCGAAGAAACGATCGGACTGAATAACGAGATCTTTTCCCTGGAACATGCCGAAAGCCGGGAAGTAAACCGGATTCTGCGGGAACTGACCGGCCGTCTTTCTGTGTATGCGGACCTGCTGAAGACCTATGCGGTGGTTACCGGCGAATATGATTTTATCTGTGCCAAGGCGAGGTTCGCATTGGATGTGAATGGCATTTATCCGGTGCTCCGGGATGGTTCGCATATCCACCTTATAGAGGCGTATCACCCGTTGTTGTACCTGTATCACCGGAAGTCCCAAAAACCAACCATTCCGACGAATATCAGACTGGATGAAAAAAACCGGATCCTGGTCATTTCCGGTCCGAATGCCGGCGGGAAAACGGTTACCATGAAAACGGTCGGCCTGCTGCAACTGATGATCCAGTCGGGGCTGCTGGTGCCTGTCCATCCCCATTCCACCATGGGTATTTTTAAACAGCTGATGATTCACATCGGCGATACCCAGAGCCTGGAGTTCGAACTGAGCACCTACAGTTCCCATTTGCTGAACATGAAACATTTCATGGAGCAGTCCAACGGACGCACTCTTTTTTTCATCGATGAACTGGGCAGCGGCAGTGATCCCAGCCTGGGCGGTGCCTTTGCCGAAGTAATCCTGCGGGAGCTGGTAAAAAAACATGCGTTTGGGATTGTGACCACGCATTACCTCAACCTCAAGGTGATGGCCAATAAAACGCCGGGCATCATCAACGGGGCGATGGCATTCGATGAAAAAAGCCTGCAACCCCTGTATAAACTGATTCCCGGAAAACCCGGCAGTTCCTATACTTTTTCCATCGCCGAACGCATCGGACTGCATCCTGACCTGATCAAACAGGCGAGGAGCCTGGTGGATGAGGATCATTTCCGGCTGGATAAATTGCTAAACCGTACGGAACAGGATCTGCGGAATCTCGAGCAAAAAGATAAGGAACTTCAAAAACTGCTGAAAGAAAATGAACTGTTGAAACTGGAAATGGAAAAGACCCTGCACAGGGAAAAACATCATCAGCAGCTCGAGATGCTGAAAGAGCAGAATAAAATTTCAACAGAGCGCATGGCTCATCTGAAGGAGATGGAACGAAAACTGAAACAGGTTGTATTCGACTGGCGAAAGACCGAAAACAAACAGGAAGTGATCAAACAGATGCAGACGCTCCTGTTTCCCCAGAAAGAAAAAACGGTGAGTGAAAAAGTGAAGAAAAAGTTTGACAACAAATACCTGGAAGTGGAAGGGCATGTTCAGGCAGGCGCCAAAGTGAAAATGAAAAAGAACCACCAGGTAGGTACGGTTCGGGAGATCCGGGGGAAGAAAGCGGTTGTTCAGGTTGGACTGATACCCATCACCGTAGATGTAACGGAGCTTGTATTGATCCGCGATAAATCCCTGCCGGAAGAACGGAAGTAAAAAACCGGGATTACGGAACGGGAGCATGCGCTTATTTAAACAGGAACACATGAATGCAAAACAACTGGCAGCGGAAAAAGCGGTTTCTTTTTTGGAAGACGGGATGACCGTTGGACTGGGAACCGGCACCACCGCCTACTGGGCCATAGAAAAGATCGGCGAGAAAGTAAATAAGGAAAATTGGAAGATCCGGGCCATAGCCACTTCTCTGCGCTCGGAAGAACAGGCGCGTTCACTGGGCATTCCCATATTCAGCTTCGCGGAAATCGGCATCATTGACGTGACCATAGACGGTGCCGATGAAGTGGATGATCAGCTTCATCTGATCAAAGGCGGTGGGGGCGCCCTGCTCCGGGAAAAGATCGTGGCCACCAACAGCCGGCAGATGATCGTGGTGGCGGACCAATCCAAAAAGGTGAAAAGCCTGGGCAGGTTCCCGCTGCCGGTGGAAGTGGTTCTTTTCGGCTGGCAGAGAACGTTCGAAAAAATAAAGGGGCTGGGCTGCGATCCGGAACTGAGGACGAACCGGGGAGAACCGTACATTACGGATAATGGCAATTACATTGTGGACTGTGCATTTGGAAAAATCGACGATCCGGCGCTGTTGCATGACCGGATCAACGCCATTACCGGGGTGGTGGACAACGGACTCTTTATCCATATAGCCAGCAAACTGGTGCTGGGTTTCGAAAACGGAAGCATACAGATTATTCCGGGGTAACAACATTGCCGGTATGAATGAAAACGTATTGATCCGGTCCTTCCGGAATGGTCTCCGGCTATTATTGAAACGACCGGTGACCTGGATCGCCAACCGGGTATCTTCTGCTCCGGATAAGGACGCTGTTATGAAGGCCCTCACGGAATTGTACGGGCAGGCCCGGGAAGTCAAAAATAAAAAAGTCGCCCACTTCTCTTTTTCAGCCGACCGGAATCCGGTGATCATTTTGAGTGATCAGCACCGGGGTGCACGGGACGGATCTGATGATTTTGCGGTTTGCGAAGCCAGTTATCTGGCAGCGCTTGAATATTATAACCGGCAACAGTTTCATTATATCAATCTGGGTGATTGCGAAGAACTCTGGGAGAATACCATCTTCGGAATCATGAAACACAATCAAACCGAATTTGATTTCGAAAAGAAATTCATCGACCGGAATGCCTACTGGAAGGTATTCGGCAATCATGATCTTTTCTGGGACAATGACCCGCTGGCTTCTTTTTATTTAAAAAAAATATACGGAACGACCATTCCTGTTCTTACCGGGATTGTATTACATGCAGCCTTGTCTGACGGTGAGGAGGTTGATATTTTTTGCACACACGGACATCAGGGCGACAGGCAGAGCGACGGCAATCCATTCAGCAAATGGTTCGTGAGTTATATATGGGGACCGCTGCAAAGCCTGCTGGGTATTAACATCAACAGCCCTTCAGCCAATGACAACCTGAAAACCCTGCACAATATGTATATGTACGACTGGAGCGCCGCGCAGAAAAATGTGATGCTGGTTACGGGTCATACGCATCAGCCGGTATTTAATTCCCTGACGCACCTGGAAAGACTGTACTATAAACTGGAAGAAGCACGTTCCGCGCAGGATGCAGCAACCGTCCGGCAGGTTGAAGCGGAAATCCCCCGCCGGAAAAGGGAATATGGTTTTGTGAATCATGGCTTTAAAAATATGAAACCCTCTTATTTCAATTCCGGATGCTGTTGTTTTGAAGACGGCACCATTACCGGCATAGAAATCAGCCAGGGGTTTATCCGGCTCATCAAATGGAGCCTGATCAATGGGAAACCGGAACGTATTGTTGCAGAGGAAGAACGGCTGACGGATATAGCCGTCCGGTTGAGAACAGGTCCTCCGGCAGGAAATTAAGGTTTTGACTTTTACTGTTTTGAAAGCAAAACGGGGACCTCCAGATCGAGTTTGCAGGCCGCATTTAATTTTTGGGCGATGTAACGACTGAGTTCAGGCGAATAGGCTTCGTCGTGCATGTGCATAAAAAAATACAATTCTTTTAAACCCGCGTCAAGCCAGTATTTTATTCTTTTCACCCAGTCGTCGCAGCGTGTGTAATCACTTGGATCCAGACTGTTTCCTACAAAACGTATGAAAGTTTTGGGAATGGTCAGGTGCATATGACAGCAATCCCGGCGCCCGGCCGTATCGGTAATCACCATGCCCATGTTCAGGGACAGCAACGCCGATCGCAATTCCCGGAAAGTATTTTCGTCGCTGAACCATTCCGGATGCCTCACTTCCAGGAAAAACTGAAGATCGGTGGGCAGGGACCTCAGGAACAGAAAAACCTCTTCTTTACGTTTGGGAGAATAAGATTCGCTAAGCTGGATGAAGATGGCACCCAGGTGATTTCCGAACGCCATTACACCGCGGAGAAATTCATTCAGCAGAAAATCCTTACCAGTAAGTTTACCGCGATGGGTAACGCCCTGATACATTTTCGGACAGAACTTAAACTGTTTATTTTGCGTAAAGTTGTTCCACCGTTCAATCGCAAGGGGACCGTAAATTTTATAATGCGTGGCATTCAGTTCGATGCTGTTGAAATGCTGAACATAATTTTGCAGGAAGTCGCGCTCTTTGGTTTTCAGCGGATACAGCTTACCTACCCATTCCTTTCTTCCCCATTTTGCACATCCGAGGTAAACGGCACATTTTTCTTTTTTACCGGAAAGCACGGTTTTATTATCCAGGGGTTCCCCGGGTAATTTAAATTTGACCGATTTAAGTGCGGCAGGGTCTATTCTTCCAAAATCCATGGGACTAATGTGTAGATGTGAACATGTGTAAATGTGCTAAGGACATGAGCCATGCCGTATAAATTTCGGACTTTTTGAAATGTCCTGATACTGATTGAGCAATTATTATCGCAACTGTGACTTAATTTCCTCATTCCTCCGGAAAAAAATACAAAAAACTTTAATTTCTGCTGTAATGGAAATCTGGTACGATCCTTTCTGTATTACCAGTACATTCTACAACTCGAATAGCATTTCAATGGACTCATAACAGGGCTGTGGAAATACTATTCCTGATCTGCCTGAGCGGATATAATGACTAAAGACTCTGTTGACAAACGGGGTCTTTAGTTTTTTTTGACCGGTATCACCGGTTGGTAACAGCCGGGTATTACATGCTGGCGTGGAGGTAATCCTTTAGCTGGGAAATGGTTTCCTGCTGATGCTGGATGGTTTCCCGGATAAGGTCGTGGATGGATACAATTCCGAATATTTTATCATTTTCAAAAACCGGGAGATAACGGATGTTCTTATCTGCCATCAGTTGCATACAATGCTCCATACTGTCCTGCAGATTTACGGCAGGCAGATCGTTCGACATGATTTCGGAAACGGGTGTGTCGGTGGATGACTTGCCTTTTAAGATTACTTTCCGGGAATAATCCCTTTCCGTCATGATTCCGAGATATTGCTGGTTATCCATCACCATTACGGAGCCAATATTTTGAATAGACATAATCTGCAGCGCTTCCAGAACCGAGGTGGAGGGAGCTACAGCCGTAATCCTTCTTTCCTTATGCAGGAAGATATCAGCTACTTTTTTCATAAAGCTAATTTTGGAGTGAACAATCG
>DASRLM010000150.1:0-4129 GCA_035648455.1 Puia sp.
CCAATATAAAGGTCAGCACCGTACCAATGCGCAGGTTCCCATTTTTCAATACGCGGAGGTTAACAATCGGATTTCGGAAAGTCATTTCGCGCCATAAAAAAAAGAAACTGCCGAGCAAAGTAATACAACTGAACAGAATGATGTATAGATTGGCGAACCAGTCATCGTCCTGCCCCTTCTCCAGCACGTATTGCAAAGAGCCAACAGATAAAGCCAGCAGGAAGATGCCGAGCCAGTCGATATCCGCTATCGCACTTTTTTTGCCATAATTCGGATTCCGAATAAACTGCAGGGTGAGGAGGGTGGCAATTACACCAACAGGAATATTGATATAAAAAATATAAGGCCAGGAGAAATGATCCACGATATAACCTCCTAAGGGAGGGCCCAGGGTTGGACCCACAATCACACCCAAGCCGTAAATGGCCTGCGCCATACCGCGTTTCTCCTGCGGGTAAACTTCTGTAATGATTGTTTGGGAAGTAGCCAGCAATGCGCCGCCACCCAATCCCTGCATAAACCGGAAAAGCACAAGCTCCCAGATGCCATTGGCATTTCCACACAAAAAAGAACAGACGGTGAAGATCATGATGGAGGCAGCAAAATAGGCACGTCTTCCGAACTGGTTAGAAAGCCAGCTCGTCATGGGAATGATAATAACATTACCGATGGCGTAAGCCGTGATCACCCAGGCCACTTCCGTAAGCGTGGCCCCCAGGTTTCCCCGCATGTCATTCAGCGCTACGTTTACGATGGTCGTGTCAATGATTTCCAGCAATGCACAAGTGATGGCGGTAATCGTAATGATCACCCGCCTTGATCCATATTCAACTAAAGAATCCTGCCGGAGGTCCATAGATTTCAATTTCCAGTAAAAATTTATTTGCCATCAATATGAACATCCACATCTACGTTCATTCCTGCTTTCAATCTGCTCAGCAGGGAGTCTTCCGTATTGTCGAATTCAATTTTTATGGGCAGGCGCTGAACCACTTTCACAAAGTTTCCGCTGGCATTATCCGGAGGCAGCAGAGCGAAACGCGCACCGGTGGCTGGTGAAAAAGAAGTCACCTTTGCTTTAAAGTCATGTCCGGGAAGTGCATCTGCATGCACAATTACTTTCTGGCCGATCCTGATTTCATCATATTGTGTTTCCTTAAAATTCGCTACCACCCACAACAGCTGATCCATTACGATACTGAATGTAGACTGCCCCGCATTGAGGAATTGTCCAACCTGCACATTCACTTTTGAAACCAGTCCGTCTGCCGGAGCTGTAATGATGGCATAGGAAAGATTCAGCCTGGCATCATCCACGTCCACCTCCCGCTGCTTAATGGTTGAACTGGCAATGCTTATTTGCGAAGAAGCGGCATTGCTCTGACTGGCTACTGAATTCGTTTGGCTGGCAGCCTGCTTTTTCTGCTGCTCCAGTATTTGCAGTTGTTTCTCTGCGGATTCTTTAGCCGCCTGTTTATCCTCGTACTGCTGTTGTGTAACCGAATGGTCCTTGATCAAATTGGCATACCGGTTAAATTCCTGGCTTGTCTGCCATTCATTCACTTTGGCTTTCTCAATCTGCGCATCCACGGCCAATACGGCTGCCTGGGAAGTGCCAATGTTGGAACGCGCGGCCAGCGTGGAGGATTTCGCAGCGGCAAGGCCACTCCGGGCTGTTACCAGCGCTGCTTCGGCCTGTTCCAGTTTGATGCGCAGATCCCGGTCGTCCAGGATCAGCAGGGTGTCTCCTTTCTTTACCTGCTGATTATCGGAAACCCTTACTTCGGTTACGTAACCGGAAACCCGGGGAATGATGGGACTGATATTGGCCTCTACCTGGGCGTCATCGGTTTCCATATGGTGTTGCGCATGGTTCCATTTGGTTAACCCAAACCAGGTGCCGCCTACAACCAGGGCGATGAGAATGATCAGAAAAGCCTTGCTTCTCTTTTTTGGTTTGGGCTGATTATCATTTTCTTTTTCTGTTGCCATAAAAACTGTACAATTAAAAGGTTGAGTTATTTTGAATTAAGGGTGACGGTGAGCATACCTGCTTTTTCCAGGAGCGTATTATAGGCCACAACCGCATCTGCCCTGGCCAGTTCCAGGCCGATCTTCGCCTGAAGCAGGGTCACATTGGCATCCAGCAGATCCGTGACCGTCACCAGACTGTTGTCGTATTTATTCTTGTTGATCTTGTAATTTTCTGTTGCCTGTTCGATGGCCTTGTGACTCACTTCCATTTTTTTCTCTGCGGAAATATACCCCTCATAAGCCTGGTTAATCTCCAGTTTCACCTGGTCGTTCAGGTATTCTTCGTTCGCTTCCGCTTCGGATAACCGGGCCTTTGCCTGCGCCACTTTTGCATTTGTTTTCCATAAGGAAGCCACATTGTAAGATACCCCTACACCGAAGGTGACCGCATTGGTGATCGTGACCAGGTTGGGAACATTCGCGGCAATATAACCGCCCGTTAATGCCAGGGAAGGATAATAATCGCTTTTTGCGGACTGGATGCCCACTGCAGTCGCTTTCTTTCTGTACTGCACGGCCTGAACGTCTTTCCGGTTCTGGATCGCCAGCTGTTCGTAGTCATCAATGGCTTTCAGGATCACTTCCTGACGGAGACTATTGGAATCGGGAACGATTACACCATGTTCCGGCAGGCCCAGTAAAAGGTTCATATTTACCGTAGTCACTTTCAGGTTATTCTCTGCATCAACGAGATTCAGTTCAATATTGGAAGTTTGAAGGGCCGCCTTTAATTTATCATTTCTCGCCAGCAAACCATTTATTTCCAGGTTATTGAAATCCGAATCGCGGGACCTGGACTGGGCCAGGTTCTCCCTGATCAGCCGCACGTTGGCATTGGCTTTATACAGGTTGCTGAATGCCCCAATGGTATTGATCACGACGTCTTCCTTATCCTTGTCCGCATCCAGCGTCGCCGCTTTTTCCAGAAATTCCGCGGAACGGATGCCGTACTGAATGCGCATACCGGAATACAGGGGCAGGGATACATTGGCAATTCCGTAGGCAGCCTGGTTTACTTTGATGTCCGAAGCGGAACTACCACCGGATCCGTTGTTGTTGCTGCCCAGTTTTACTTTCAGATCAACCTGGGGTTGGGTAACGCGCAGGTAGGCCCCGGTGATTTTAAAATCGGGCAGTTTGTTTTGCCTGGCCTGTGTCAGCGCTGCCGAAGCCTCCTCCATTCTGGCCTTGCTGGCCCGCAGGGGCTTGCTGTTTTTAATGCCCAGGTCGATGGCTTCATTCAGGGTTATTGTCCGCGTACTGTCCTGCCCCATCCCTGAAAAACAGGAAAGCAGGAGAAGCGTCGAAAACAAACCGGAAGTTTTTGTTTTAAGATTCATTGGTGAGAATTGCTTTGAAAATGATTTTGACGTGTGCGGACAATTTCTTTTTAATAATTTTTTCAAATTCTTCATCCGTCAGTGCTTCCATTTTATGATAGGATCTGTAAAAATCCAGGCTCACCAGCATATGGGATATCGTTCCGATCAGGGAATTCATCATCATCGGCACATCCACCTGCTTTTTAAATATTCCTTTTTTCTGGCCCAGGCGGATGACGTCGTTGATGCTGGACAGGTTCCGGGTCTTTATTTTGGCCAGCATCCCGAGGATGGCCGGGTTCTTATTAATTACCTGCTCGCACAAAAGGATGCGGTGAAATTTTTTGCTCAGCATAATCTTCTCTACATATTCTTCAAGCAGCCTGTACATCTTTTGTAGGGGGTCCAGGCTTTCATCATTCAGCAGGGCGTCTACTTTCTCCCTGATATTCAGGCTTCTCTGTTCAAAAATCGCCTCCATGAGCTTTTCCTTAGAGCCAAAATAATAAGAGATCATAGCAGTATTGATGCCAGCCTCCTCAGCAATGTCCCTCACCGAAGTGCCGTCAAACCCCTTTTCGGAGAATAGCCGTTCTGCGGTATTTAACAACTGCACCTGTTTTGCGGAAAAACCTGGTTTCATGGGCGCAAAATTAATTAAACGTTTGTTTAATTCCCGGTTTTTTTTAAAAAAAATTTCTACACCCTCCGCCGTTGATCAAAAACAAGCTGTCCACAATCAATAATTCCTATTTTCGTCCTCCATATATTTT
>DASRLM010000151.1:0-2041 GCA_035648455.1 Puia sp.
GTCTGCCGGGAATGGAATCCTGTATCACCGGATCTCCGCCTTCCATCGGTATTTCTTTCCCGTCCGGCAGCATTTTAAAACGCAGACCGGCTATCTTTTCTTTTGTATCCAGATGTATCCGTCCACAAAAGGAAGGGTAAAAAAAGCACAGGTATCGGAACCGGCTTTTTTTGTGATGTAAGGAGACGGAAAGTTTTCATTGAACAAATGCACGTCCCGAAAACGTAAACGGCCATTTTCCCACAACAGATTGATCCGGTAGAACCGGCTGTTGAACCAGACTGTTTTCCGGTCACTGCCCTCCAGGTCCTCATTCACCGTGACCGAAGTGGGCGGGGTGATTTTATAGTGATCCCGGAACCACTGTCCGGATTCAGCCAATGTTTCAACCCGTATTTTCCGTTCATCCCGCAACCGGGCGATCAGGGGCATTTGTATTTCAAATCCTTTTTGCATGCTCGCCCAGGTAAAGGAATTCTCCTGTCCAGCCTGCGTGTATGCATAGGCCATGCATTTTCCCTCTATGAATTCTTTGAAATACCAGTGAACCCAGGTGGAATCGCCGCCGCCGAACCGATACACCGGTTCCAGGGTGACCACGCCCTGTCTGTCCGATCCCAGTCCGTTATCATACTGCCTTACCGGATCACTGCCCAGCATCCGGAAGATGGGAACAGGGATCTGGTTATTTTCATGCTGTGCGGGCATATACGCATTGAGTTTGCTGGGATAATATGCCTGGTTCCAGTAACCGCCCCATAAGGTATAACCATCTGTACCTATCTGGTCTTTGCAGTTACTGGAAGCAACGATCTTGTATTTTCGGTACATGTAGTCCAGGGTATGGGCATCGATGAACCAGGAGCCCACCGATTTGGGATAGTAGCCGAATATCCTTTTAAAATCCTTCATGTAAGTATCCGCCAGCTTTTCTCTTTCTACAGGTGTGTAGCCTGTGGAGAAACCAATGTTCGCCCGCCAGTCCCAGGGATAACGCCCCCGCCAGGGAAGTCCCGCGTTTTCCACCAGTGGTTGTGGGATCTCCCACCAAGCGCCGATATCAAACGAATCCCTGGGCAGACTTTTCAGCAATTGCTGGTATCGCGGATCCAGCAAAGCATCGTACTGCAATAAGAAACTGCCTTTCAACCGGTATCTTTTCATGATCCGCACCTGCTGCACTACGGTTTGATAAAGCACATCCTCCGTAATGGTCGCGTCGCGGGGTTCCAGCAGACGGATGAAATTGACAATATTGACGATACGGGGATGTTCGTTTTCAGCTCCTGAAATCGGGGTATGATTTTCTGTATGCGTAAATGAGCAAAACAGGCACAGGCATATTAAAACAGAGAAAAGCCGATGCTTATTTATTGTATTTGCCATTTTATTCCTTTAAAACAATTCCTTCCGTTTGATCTGAGATACGAACTGATCATCTTATTTGCAGAAAGGGTATAAAAATAGTTACGCTGCTGCTACTGGTCCTGCGCACCCAACAGCACCGTTTTTTTCTTTCCAAAATCAAAACTGTTCTGAATAACAACCGAAATCTTGTTCTCATCAAAATGACAAACAGTTGTTTCGGTATGCGGGCTTTCGATGTATCGCAGGGTCAGCTCCAGCGTATGCGCATCCGTCCAGCGATAGATCCCGGCAACTTTGGTGATGCTGAATGGCAATAAATTAAACCGCTCACTGGTCAGCAGGGTAGGACCCGGTCTGGCTGTTTCTCCTTTTTGCCAGTCATCCAAACCGAAAGATAAAGTATAAGCGGTCGTGTCCGTATTCAGGGTCAACAGGCATTGCTGGTTGGCAAATACAAAAGACATATTTCCGATACGCTCTTCGTTTGGTTCCATCTTATAGCTTTTGCCGGAAATTGTGTTTTCCAAAGAAGAAGAAACCGTTTTTGCCGGTTTCGGAAGGGAAAGGCCGGAAAGCGTTTTTTGCAGAAGGGCCTGATCTTTTTTGTCCGGAGATAATTTCTCCGGATGCATCGCAGGCAGTAAATATTTCCAGACCAGGTTTAATTCATCCT
>DASRLM010000152.1:0-3591 GCA_035648455.1 Puia sp.
GATCTATGCGCTTCAGAATAAAATGGATTATGCGCTGGTTAAGAATAAAAAAGGAAAGTTCATTTTGCCTTCGCTCACGTCTGTAACGGCAGCGGGTAATATCAATCTGCCGGCTGATTCGAAAATATTTTTGACAGATACTGAAGCATCCGATGGGTATCCCATCTGTGGGTTTACCTGGGCGCTGATTTACCGGGAGCAGAATTACAATGGCCGTACGGCAGCAAGAGCAAACACACTGTTGAAACTTTTGTGGTGGAACATCCATGAAGGGCAACAATATACAACGCCACTGAATTATGCGCCCCTTTCCAAACAGGCATTACAGGTAGCAGAAAAGATTTTGAAATCTGCTACCTTTAATGGAAAGCCCATATTAAAATAGGTACTGGTCATCGACCACGGGCAATTTTCAAATTATGATTAAAGACGAAACATGGGGTTCGAAAAGGGTGAACCGTTCCTATGGACAAATACGTGCAGAAGCTCTGTTTAAGCGATCTTTGGTGATCATTGGATTCTCTATGCTGGTGCTGGTGCTCGGAATCCTCCTCACGCTGGTTATCGAGTCCATTCCATCGCTGAAGTATTTAGGTATAAAATATTTGTGGGGTAAAACCTGGGATCCGGTAAACAATGTGTATGGAGCATTCCCTTTTCTGCTGGGCACTTTGCTTACCTCTTTCCTGGCATTGATTATTTCGATTCCTTTTTCTTTTGCGATTGCCATCTATCTGGGAGAATACAATCCTAAAGGATGGCTTTCCAATTTCCTGAAGAACACCGTTGAATTAATTGCAGCGGTGCCATCAGTTATTTATGGCTTCTGGGGACTGCTCGTTTTGGTTCCGATGGTCAGAACACTGGAAGGCAAATTGGGTGTTCTTCCTTATGGGATCGGCATATTCACCGCTTCACTGGTGCTGGCCATAATGATCATTCCTTATGCTGCTTCGCTGGGCAGAGAAATGATCAGGCTGGTGCCTTCACCTTTGAAAGAAGCGGCGTATTCACTGGGGGCAACGAGATTCGAGGTGATCCGGAGTGTGGTTTTGCCCTATACCCGGTCGGGATTGTTTGCCGGGATTTTATTATCGCTGGGCAGGGCGCTGGGGGAAACGATGGCGGTGACCATGGTCATTGGTAATACCAGCCTGATACCCACCAGCATATTCGCCCCGGGAAATACGATGGCCAGCGTAATTGCCAATGAATTCACAGAAGCCGACCACACGATTTATTTGTCGGCCCTGATCGAACTGGGGTTGGTTTTGTTTATTGTGACGGTGATCATCAACATGGTGGGGAAACGAATTATTAAAAGATTCACCAATGAGTAGGATATGAATGTGCATGTAAAATACCGGGTGGCAAAAAGTAAACTGGCACAGGCGGTAATAGTATCGCTGGCTTTTATTATCACGCTCCCGCTGCTGGCCATCATCATTTATATTTTCCGCGAGGGGATTACCAGAATAAACTGGACCTTTCTGACGCATATACCCAAGCCGGTAGGTGAAACCGGCGGTGGTATCGCAAATGCGTTGATCGGAAGCGTGCTGATCGTGCTGACTGCTTCCGTAATGGCAATACCCATTGGCATTATGTGTGGTATTTATCTGAGTGAAAATAAAAACAGCCGTTTATCTTATTGGAGCAGATTGGCGGTAGATGTATTGCAGGGCGTCCCATCCATCGTTATCGGGATTGTGGTTTATTTCTGGATCGTTAAACCCATCGGAAGTTTTTCGGCGTTTTCGGGAAGCGTGGCACTGGCTATCATGATGCTGCCCATACTCATCCGTTCTACGGAAGAAACGCTGAAGCTGATACCCGCCTCCCTGAAAGAGGCGGGGCTGGCGCTGGGTCTGCCTTACCACAAAGTGATTTTGAGGGTGATCGTACCCTGTGGCATGAGTGGAATCGTTTCCGGCATCATGTTGTCCATAGCCCGGATTGCGGGTGAAACAGCCCCATTATTATTTACTGCCTTCGGCAATCCTTATCTGAATACCAACCTGGCCAAACCCATGCAAAGCCTGCCTTTGCTGATTTTCAATTATGCCACCAGTCCGTATGATGAATGGCACGACCTGGCCTGGGGAGCGGCCCTGATCTTATTGTTTACCGTGCTGTTATTAAATATTATCACCAAGCTGACAACAAGAAGATGGAACGTACAATTATAAGGAGCAGGGATTTTAGTGCTTATTTTGGCACGAATCACGTGGTTAAACACGTGAACATGGATATTCCTAAAAATAATGTGGTCGCGGTTATGGGTCCCTCCGGCTGTGGTAAAACTACTTTTCTGCGCTGCATCAACCGGATGCATGAACTGATTCCGGGCGCAACCCAGGATGGCGAAATGCTGTTGAATAATGAAAATGTTTATCAGATGCATCCCATATTTGTGCGGCTGAAAATAGGCATGGTTTTTCAGCGCCCAAATCCCTTCCCCAACCTCAGTATTTACGATAATGTCATAGCCGGGTATAAATTGAATGGCATAAAACTCACAAAGGCTGAAAGGGATCTGAAAGTGGAGCAATCTCTCGCAAAAGCAGCGCTATGGAATGAAGTGAAAGATTCTTTGCATAAAAAAGGTACTTTTCTTTCGGGTGGCCAGCAGCAGCGCCTGTGTATCGCGCGGGCGATTGCGATGGAACCCGAGGTTTTGTTGCTGGATGAACCCACTTCCGCGCTCGATCCGATCTCCACCTCGAGTATAGAAGAACTGCTGCACGACCTGAAAAAAAATTATACCCTGGTGATTGTTACACACAATATGCAGCAGGCGGCGCGCGTAAGTGATAAAACGGCTTTTTTTTATCTGGGAGAACTGGTGGAATATGATGAGACAAAAAAGATGTTTACCAACCCGCAGGATAAACGGACGCAGAATTACATTACGGGCAGATTTAGTTAACCGGGAGTTACGAGTCATTATTTTAATTTTTTTTTATGTCACAGTTAGAAATAGAGCTGAAGCAACTAAAAACCGAAGTGGTCAATATGTGGAGCCTGGTGCATTCCCAGCTGGTTAAATCCAATATAGCCATGGTGAATTTTGACAAGGACCTTGCCCGTGAAGTGGTGTCGCGCGAAAAACGTGTGAATGGTTCCGAATTGAAAATTGACCGGGATTGCGAAAATATTTTTGCTTTGCTGACACCCGTGGCTGTGGACCTTCGTTTTGTGCTGGCCGTTTTGAAAATCAATTCCAACCTGGAAAGGATCGGGGATATCGCGGAAGGGGTTGCTAAACATATTTTAAGCGCGGAAAAACCATTCAACCATGAACTGTTGAAAGCAACAAACACGGTGAGCATGTATGAAGAAGCCATTCATATTCTGGAAGACAGTCTTTCCGCCTTTGAAAAAGAAGATACCGGACTTGCCAGAAGTATATTTCAAAAAGATGAATTCCTGGATAAGATCAATATGAGCGCTACAGAATCCATTGTGAAATACCTGGAGGCGCATCCGGAAGATCTTGAGCAGGCGCTCTATAATCTGTCCATCATCCGGAAACTGGAAAGGGTCGGTGACCAGGCAAAAAATATTGCGGAAGAAACCATTTTCTATGTG
>DASRLM010000153.1:0-2163 GCA_035648455.1 Puia sp.
GATCTGTGCCCGATCGCCGCCGGAAATATTTACCTCGGCAGATAGCGTATTCGGCGTCCACTCTATTTGTTTTCTGTCCTGAACAAGATTCAGAAAAGGCGTATGGTATGCCCAGTGCGGTTTTCCATTATAATACCAGGTATGTGTTTTAAAATAGGCATCGTCATACATATACATCGTATCGGAGGGGCAATCGGGCCAACCACTGTAACGGTCCAGGTATTTTGCCCAGCTCAGCCAGGTATAAATCTGCGCAAATAAGGCCGTGCTCCTGTTTTTGAGTTCCGGATAGGTGGCTGTTGGCACGCGGTCCGGTCCTTTCATCAATTGAATATCCGCTGCTTTGTTTTTCAGAAATTCATCCCTTACTTCCAGGGCCGAAAGCGGAATGCCGTTTTTTGCAAAATGATAATCGTATTTCGCATCGGACAAAAACCATTTGTGAAATTGGTTTGACCATACCTCATTGACGGCATGGTGGCCTTCTCCGGCCACAGGATCAACCGGTACGCCAACATCCGCCAATACACAGCGGGTAACGTATCCGTAGGCGTTCAGGATGGCATCCTGCACCAGCATAAAATAGCCGCAGTGAAATCCATGTCCGCGCAAAGCTTCGTCCAGTGTGGATTCGGCTGAATTATCCCCGGGATACGGCCCCTGGTTGTCAATCGGAATCGTTTTGTTTATCCAATGCCGCAGCAAAAGGATCCTTTTGAATTCATCGGTTTCGCCGTGAAAGATCGTATCTAAACGATACTTTTCTTTTAATGCTGCAAATTTGGGGGAACGTAAATCTTCGTAACGGACAAAAAGCGTATTGAACGCAGGAACAGGACTATTTTCCGTTAATTGATGAAAAGGTTTCTGATTACGACACCCGGAGAAGATCAGCAGGGCGCCGGACAGCAACCCGAAAAACAATTGTTTTTTCATGAACGGTGATTTTGCTTTATGGATTACTTATTCAGGAATTCTGCCAGCCGCCAATAGATATAACCGGGATACATCAGTACCATTTGCTGGTCAGGATGGTCCTCCGAGTATTTCATGAGTTTTTGCAATCCGCTTTTTTTGGCTGTTTGAAATGCTTCGGCATAGCATTCCGAATATTCAACGTAAGATTTTATTCGCCGGAGACGTACGGTTTCCACCGAATCCCGACTGGCATGCAGCAGATCATCCAGTTTTTTTAAGATGTCCCGGCCGCTGTTCCGCATACTGTCCAGCGTGGCCATGTTGCCCGGTTCTGGAATGGAATAGGGTTCGGTCTGGAAACCGGTAAATAGCCTGTTGAATATAGTATCCACCTGATCAGGATGCCCCGGATAATAATCCTTGCAATATTGATGCACCGTTTCAGCAATATCCAGGTGTTCGTTCCAGCAGGCTTTCGCAAAAAACCAGTTGTTGAAAGCAGCCCGCCACCAGTTTTGCATCGGAAGAAAAAGAGAGATGACGCCACGGGATCCCCGATCCCTGGCCTCGGCCGGTAAGGAGGCGGAAAAAGAAGGCTTTAGCCACACATTGGCCCTGCTGTGGTAATTGTCGCCCATCAGGTATTCAAACAGTTCAACACCGCCTGCATTTTTTGCTTTGGCCACCCATTGTTTTTGCAGGTCATACAACTTATTTTCCGGGCACCAGAGTACGGACATATTAGAGGGGATATTGTCCATGGGCGGAGGGCCGTAAGTCTGCGGTTGGTAAGCGAGGTGTTCCACGACCATATCCGGCCGCACCGCTTTTACTTTTTCGGCAACCCGCATGGCCGCTTTGAAAACGGTATTCGGGTCCCTGCAGTTTTTACATTCGCAGTATTGCCCGCCATCCAATGGCCAGGTTCCGATAACGTGAAATTCCGGATGCTTTACCGCATAAGCAGCAATGGCATTGGCATAGAAGTCAACTGCTGCCCGGTTGGAATAGCACATCTGGCCGGAATAGGGCGGCTTGCCCAACTGGCGTTTGCCATGATTCAGCGCAAACCAGTCGGGATGCTCCCGAAAGAGGGTCCGGGGAAAAAATACCGGTGCACAATGCTCGCTCATTTCAATGATGAATCCTCTTTTTTGCATTTCGGGAAGAAGCGTTTTGGTCACTTCTTTCCAAACGGAGCCATGGGCGGGGCCGTCACTGTCACTGGGCCGGTCTTCTGATACC
>DASRLM010000154.1:0-4151 GCA_035648455.1 Puia sp.
TTTCACATCAGCACATTAACTTCATGACCTGGATCTGCAAAAAATTCAACGATCTTACTGTACACGAACTGTATGCCATTCTGCAATTGCGCAATGAAGTATTTATTGTGGAGCAACACTGTCCTTACCCGGATTGTGATAACAAGGATCTTCAGTCCCGGCACTTAATGGGAATGGAAAACGGAAAACTGCTGGCGTACTCCCGGCTGATCCCTGCCGGCATCTCCTATAGGGAAACTTCGATTGGCCGCGTAGTAAGTTCCCCCGGAGTGAGGGGAAAAGGCCTGGGAAAAGAACTTATGCGGGAAAGCATGGAACACATTCAGCAACTCTTCCAAACTGGCACCATTCGTATTGGCGCTCAGCTATATCTCCAGCATTTTTACAACAGTTTCGGATTCGTCAAAGACAGTGAAATCTATCTCGAGGACAACATTCCACACATCCAGATGTTGACAAATCCAAAATGAAACAGCATTCCATTATTTGGAATTTGTCCAAATAATATAATTTATCCAGCCTACACCATTTCAAGAATAATTCCCGTTCTTGTAGGGTTACCGGTTTTTTGTTTTTAATAATAACCGAATCCAAACCGCCGAAAACTAAATCGATATTCCATGAAAACAGGTCTACACTCCTATTTACGGAAGTGTTTGTGCTCACTGGTCATTATACTGGCCTTCTATTCACCTTCTTTCAGTCAACTGTCCGCCGGCAATTATTTTGAAGCCGGGTTTACTGTTGGCCCGATGGTATTTCTCGGGGACCTGGGCGGCCACATGGGGAAAGGCACACCTTTTCTGAAAGATTATAATATTAACGCAACCAAACTTTCTTACGGCATTTACCTCGCCGCACATCCCAATGAAGCTTTAGGATTCCGCCTTTCCGTCAATTTTGGAAAAGTGGACGGGGATGATAACTATGTTCAGGCAAAAGGCGGACTGGAAGAAGCGCGTCTGGACAGGAACCTCAATTTCAAATCAAACATCAGCGAAGCCACTTTTATGGCCGAAATATATCCGACCGTATTCTTTGAAGATCAGCCCACGGAGGTAACCGGCCGCCTGAGGCCTTACGCGTTGGTTGGCGTCGGTGTATTTCATTTTAATCCCATGGGCACTTATATAGATCCCAATACTTCGCAGGGCACCTGGGTCTATCTACAGCCGCTTCATACGGAAGGGCAGGGATTTCCTGAGTATCCGAACCGGAAAAATTATGCGCTCACCCAATTGAACATCCCGATGGGCGCCGGTATCAAATATTTTATCAGCGAGAAAGTGAATATATCTTTTGAAGTGATCCACCGGAAAACATTCACGGATTACATTGATGACGTCAGCACGACTTTTGTTGACCCCAGTTTATTCGCCGCCCATCTTCCATCAGGAACGGCACAGATTGCAATGGCCATGGCCAATAAAAGCCCCTTGCAGAACACGGCAGGCAGCAATTATCATCCGGGAGATAAAAGAGGAGATCCTACCCAGAAGGATGCCTATTTCACTTTTGGTCTTAAACTGGGAATACGCCTCGGAAGCGACCACTCTTATGATAATTCAACAAGATGCCCATTGTTGAGATTCTAAATAGTTTTTGTTGATCCGTACCCTTAATTTTTTTTAACCCTTATGAAGCAACCCTTATCCCTTAAGTTTTCAGGCAGATGGCTACCCGTCATGTTGTCTATGGCTTTTGTTACTTCAACTGCCCTGTCTTTTGCGGGCGCATTGCCTGCTTATCCGGCGGCAGTTGTTGTGACAAAAAACCTGAACAGCAAAAAGCATAAAATCAGGCTTTTTGCTGCATCAGATGCTAAAACACTTTTATTCACTGTAGATGGAATCACCGGAAACCGCTACACACTCTATGTATTCGATCTGGAAGGAAAACTGGTGACCCAGTCCGTCATTCGGAACCACGAAACCAGTATTCTGCCGAACATCAATTCGGGCGGTTATCTGTATGAAGTATTTGTGGAGGATCAGAACGTGGAAAACGGAATGCTTACTGTTAGATAAAATTAAACTCAAAACCAATAAGCGGCGGGAGAATTGGTAAAATCCGTATATCCGAAGGTTAAGTAAGACCTGATCCGTTCCCTATTTTTGTACCCAAAGATTTTATTAATTAAATCCCGCTTCCCTTATTGGCCTTATACCTTTTTTGGTTTCTCCAATATCCTTAACGGCCGGCGATGAGTAATTGCCGTCCGTTTGTTTTTTTATTTTCATCGGTATCCTTCAAACCGGATCCGGCGTGGCTTTCATTTCGGCCTTCAGGTATTTTCCGGTAAAACTTTCCTTTACACCCGTGAGTTTTTCAGGCGTTCCCTCAAAAAGAATCCTGCCTCCTCCATCCCCGCCTTCCGGCCCCAGGTCAATTACATGATCTGCCACTTTGATCACGTCCATATTATGCTCTATCACCAGCACGGTGTTACCCCGGTCAACCAGCTTATTCAATACCAGCAACAGATGACTGATGTCCTCAAAATGCAATCCCGTAGTCGGCTCGTCGAGTATGTAAAATGTTTTACCCGTATCGCGTTTCGAAAGTTCCGTTCCCAGTTTCACCCGCTGGGCTTCTCCGCCGCTGAGGGTTACCGCTGATTGTCCAAGCGTTATATATCCCAGTCCCACCTCCTGAAGTACCTTGATTTTCCGGTACAGGTAATGCACATTCTGGAAAAATTCCACGGCCTCATCAACCGTCATATCCAGTACATCGCTAATGGATTTACCCTTATAGCGGATCTCCAGGGTTTCCCGGTTATATCTTTTACCGTTGCATTTTTCACAATGCACATACACATCCGGCAAAAAATTCATTTCAATCACGCGCATGCCGCCGCCTTCACAAACATCACAGCGGCCGCTTTTTACATTGAAGGAAAATCGGCCCGCATTGTATCCGCGGATCCTGGCTTCCGGAACAGAAGCAAACAGGGTGCGGATATCAGTAAAGAACCCGCAATAGGTTGCCGGATTACTCCGCGGGGTACGGCCTATGGGCGACTGGTCAATCTCAATCACCTTGTCAATATTTTCCAGTCCCTTTATGCTTTTATATTCCAGCGGTTCGGCGCGTGAGCCATAGGCATGATGACTCAGTACCGGATACAGGGTTTCATTGATCAGGGTGGATTTCCCACTCCCGCTCACACCCGTTACCACAATAAATTCTCCCAGTGGCAGGCTAACGTCCACATTTTTTAAATTATTTCCCCTCGCCCCTTTCAACTCCAGCACTTTGCCATTTCCTTTCCGGCGTTCTGCCGGAACCGGTATTTGTAAATGGCCATTCAAATAATCCGCCGTAAGCGTATTGAGTTTCAGCATGGCCTTTGGTTTTCCCTGGGCAACCACGCGACCGCCATGCTGGCCGGCCTTCGGGCCGATATCCACCAGGTAGTCGGCGGCCATCATGATTTCCTTGTCGTGCTCCACCACCAGGATGCTGTTTCCGATATCCCGGAGATTCTGCAGGGCCAGGATCAGCCGCTGGTTGTCGCGCTGGTGCAAACCGATGCTCGGTTCATCCAGAATATAGGTTATTCCCTGTAATTGCGATCCGATCTGGGTCGCCAGCCGGATCCGCTGGGATTCACCACCGCTCAGCGTTCTGGTGCCGCGGTTCAGGGTGAGGTACGTGAGGCCTACATTCAGCAGGAACATCAGCCGCTCCCGGATCTCTTTTAAAACATCCTTGGCAATTGCATTCTGTTTGGGGTTTAATCTTTTCTCGATGCCATCAAACCATTTGTATAATTTATCCAGGTTTAATTCATTCAGCTCCGCAATGTTTTTACCATCCACACGGAACCACAGACTTTCTTTTCTCAACCGCGCCCCGCCGCAGGATCCGCACGTTTTCAGCTCCATGAATTTTTCCACCCACTCCCGGAGGGAATCCGTTCCGGAAGCCCCGAACCATCTTTTCAGCATGGGGACCAGTCCTTCATATTCGGGATTTCCCGCCACTGAATCATTTTCATCAAAATCCAGGCTGTTCTCCGGAACGGTTTCCGTGGTACCGTAGAGGATCAGGTTCAATGCCTTTTTGGGCATGTCCTTAACGGGAACGTCCAGACTGAATTTATTTTTCTTTGCCAGTTTCTGAACCTGGGTAAACACGTAGGCCTC
>DASRLM010000155.1:0-8774 GCA_035648455.1 Puia sp.
TTAAATATCAGTATTTCTTATACTGAAGCGGAAGCAGCCTCTCTAACGATGATGGCGCCGGCTTCTATAACCGGTATTTTGCCCTGAAACTGGGATATTTGTTCAGGAGATGATTTGGCGGAGAGAAGGGTTTTTTATGTAGATTAGCAGGCCTATAGCCATTTGACCTTATGTTGACTGCACCGCTGAAATACCTGGTTTTGGATGATGACGAAATCGACCGCATCAGCATTGAAACCGAAGCCGGAAAATTCCCTTTCCTGCAGAAAATGGCATCCTGCGCCCATCCCCTGGAAGCATTTGAAATAATTACCCGCTTTCAACCAGATATCATTTTCCTCGACATAGAAATGCCCGATATGAGCGGTATGGAACTGATCAAAACCGGTAATATTGCCCATGCGCTGCCCGTGCTGATCACTTCACATCCCGAGTTTGCAGTAGAAAGTTATGATCTGGACGTATTTGATTATTTGCTAAAACCACTGGACGGGGAACGTTTTGCCCGTTGCGCACACCGGCTCCATGACTTCTGCAACATGCGGATGAAATCATTTGATGTGGACAGCAAGCAGGAGTCGGGCTATATCATGATCAAACAGGGGCACGACAAATACAAATTGGCCATTCCCGATATCACCTACCTGGAAGCCATGAAAGATTATACCCGGATTAAAACCGTGTCCGGCCAATATTTGGTGCTGACTACTTTAAGTGGTATATTGAATAAGCTTCCCCCGGAATTATTTATTCGTATACATCGCAGTTATGTGGTGAACAGGGAAAAGATAGATTCCGTGGAAAAGAGTAAAATCAGTATTCAATCCCATATCCTGCCTGTCGGAAAATTATATAAAAACGCCCTGAAACACTTTCTTGACTAACCCATTTCAACAGCCTTATTTTTGATGACCCAAAACTTTAACCTGGTTTGGTATGCTTAGCAGGCGTTTTATTCTTTTTGGATTTTTGCTGATCATGACACAGGCTTTTGCCCAGGCGCCTGATTTAAACCAATTAAAATCCAACAGGGAAAAGGTAAAAACCTGGATAGATTACTGCGAATCTTTAAGAATCAACAAACAGGGGATAACGGGAAATTATATCCTTTTACAAAATGCCGCTTTAAAAGGACTGGATCTGGCAAAAGCAGATGACGCTGAAAGTCGTTCCCGATTTTATTTCTATGTCGCACTGGGATATTATTACCAGGTAAAATTCGACAGCGCACAGAATTATTTCTATCAAAGCCTGCACGAAGCACAGAAAGGACATATCACCAAACAAATTTCCAAGGCCTGTGTAGCGCTGATCCCGGTTAATTTCCAGTTGCAACAAAAGGAAAAAGTAGATGATTGCAAAAACATTTTACAATCAATTATAGATACCACACATGACCGCGGTCTGTTGCAGGACGGATATTATGCCCTGGGCAGCTATTACCAGCAAAAATCCTATTACAGCACGGCCCAGGATTATTTCATTAAAAGCCTGGAATTACGCGAAAAAGAGGTAGACACTACGCAGGATCAGAAAAAAAAGTTTGATTATGCGATTCAGTGTGATATGCTTTCCAAACTATATCTCAATACGCAAATGGTTGATAAAAGTCTGAGCGTACTGCGACAGGGGGAAAGGTTTGCCGCTGTTTCCCCTAATGTCGGGAACCGATTACTCAGTTCATTTGTTGAAGCGTTTACCACATCCGGAAATATCGATTCTGCGCTGTATTATAATTTGCGGCTTGAAGAACAAACAAAGAATAATCCCATATTTCCATCTGAAATTGTTTCTTCCAGCCTGAACATCGCCATTTATTATATAGACCACCGGCAATACAGTAAGGCGCTGCCCTATTTAAATAAGGCGGATACACTGGCAGCCATTGTGAAATCACCATTGCTGCTATTTCAGACACAACTGATAAAAGGACGCTACGACGAAGAAACGGGAAAATTTGAACAGTCCATTGCCTTATTGGGCCAGTCGCTTCCGGTAGCCAAACAACTCAGCAGGGAACTCTATTCAAATGCCTTAAAAACGATGGCCATGGCGCAGAAGGGAAAAGGTAATCTCAACGCTAGCATATTATACTATGAGCGATATGCCGAACAAACCGATTCCATCACCAAAGAAAAATTGTCAACCAATTTCGCTGACCAGGAAACCCGGTATCAAACAAGTCAGAAGGAAGAGCGTATTGCCTCGCTGGATAAAGAAAACCGTTTAGAGGTACTGGAATTACAGAATGCATCAAGAACAAGACTCCTGCTCATCATTGGATTGGCAGCCCTGGGTGTTATTTCCCTGCTGTTATATTTCATTTATCTCAATAAGGAAAAGCTCAACAAAATATTAAACAGGAAAAACGGACAGTTGGGGGAATTGAACCAGCAATTGGCCGTTGCGAACGAAACCAAAGCAACGTTATTCGGGATTATCGGGCACGACCTGCGTGCGCCGGTCGGTAAAATTGTGCAGTTGCTCCGGCTACAAAAGGAATATCCGGGACTGCTGAGCGAACAATCAAGACAAAATCATGAAGAGAAATTAAAAACCGCTTCCGAAAATGTATTGGAAACTATGGAAGATCTTTTATTGTGGAGCAAAAGCCAGATGCAACATTTTACACCACAATTCAGTCTGGTGAACATGTCAGAAACAATTCAAAAAGAGGTAAGTTTTTTGCACGAACCCATTGAAGATAAAAAGCTGACCATCAGCAACCAGGTGCCAGAAGATTTTGTACAAAATACAGATGAAAACTTTCTTTCCGTCATCATCCGAAACCTGCTTCAGAATTCCGTTAAGTACAGTGATGAAGGGAGCACCATTTCCATTACTTCCCATGAAAAAGAATTAATGATCACCAACCAGGCCTCCCAGGCCAGTCCCGAAGATTTAAACCGGTTCCTCAAAGATACCCAGGTGAACAGCAAAAGTTCCGGACTGGGTTTGCAAATAGCCAGGGACCTCACCGCCGCCATTCAGGCAAAGATATATTACCGGCAACAGGATAACGGGCATCTCACAGCCGTAATCAGCTGGGAAAAATAGTTCCCCCTGTTTTTGACGATTTTAAAAAGACGTTTGTCGAGTTTTCGGCAAACGTCTTTTTTATTCATCCATCTTTAGTTTAATTAAAGAAAGTCAGGTTATGGCCGGATTGCGAAACACCAGATGGATAAAATCGCTGTTCCTTATGCTGGCTATTATCTGCTTCCTGTTGGCTTTGCTGCTCCTGATAATGTCGAAATACGAATGATTCGTCTTTACAGATAGTCCACTACTGGTTTTAATGCTCCGGAAAACAGCCTTATGCAACCGAAACTATTTATACTTTTTTTTATCCTCAAACTGACAGGGACTGAAATTATTCAGGCGCAGGATCTACAAAACCTGAAAAACAGTAAGCCCTTTACCCTGCATGGAAATATCTCGGCGGGATTGAATACCTACAGCAATTTTACGAATCCAAAGGATTCCGTCTCCAACACTTCCTTTGGAAGCAATCCCGCCTATTTTTTGCAGGCTAACCCGGTCGTGTCCATATATGGCTATAGTATACCGATTAACCTGATGATTGCCAGTCAGAATAAAAGTTTCAGTACCCCTTTCAACCGCTTTGGATTAAGTCCCCGGTACAAATGGATCAAACTTCACCTGGGCTGGCAGTCCCTGAATTTTTCCCAGTTTACACTGAGCGGACAGCAAATGCTGGGCGCAGGATTTGAACTGACTCCCGGAAAATTCAGGGCCGCTTTTATGTACGGCAAGTTTAACAACGCCGTGACCGATATTTCCCAATACAATAATCTGAACAATAACATTCCGCTGTATAAGAGAAGCGGATTTGCCGCCAAAATCGGTTACGGTTCTGCTGCCAGTTTTATTGAGTTCTCTTACCTGCAGGCAAAGGACGACAGCCATTCGATTCCCAAGGCTATCACCGACTCCTTACTGGTCACACCCGCTGCCAACCAGGTGGCCGGCCTGAACAGTCAGCTGACCGTACTGAAATCGCTGGTTGTTAAAGCTGAAATGGCGGCCAGCTATTATGTGGGCAATACGTCTGGCGACAGCCTGCAAACCGGCACCAGCTGGGTTAAACTGGCGGCTTTTACACCACGCACCAGCGCACGGATATCTTTTGCAGGACAGGCCAGCGTGAATTACCAGTTCCATGCAGGCAGCATCAACCTACAATACCGTCGGGTGGATCCCAATTACCAGTCCATGGGCGCTTTTTATATGCAAACCGATATAGAACAGTATACAGTTGGATTCAACTACGGTTTTCTGAAAAATAAACTTCACCTTCAGTCCAATATCGGATGGCAAAAAAACAACCTTGCCAATACAGCGGTCAATGACTCCAAAAGGACCATCGGCAATATCGGATTGAATTATTCGCCGTCTTCCGCTTTTGGAATCGATGTCAATTATTCCAACTACGGCATCTCGCAGCAAATCATTCCCCAGTATACGGACCCAACGGCCATCGTGCGCTATGATTCGGTACGCATCAGCGAAGTGAATCAATCCATCTCCGTATCGCCGCATGTGTTTATTGCCGGAGACAATATTCAGCATTCCATCAGTTTACAGGCCGATTTCCAGTTGCTGCACAATAACAACCCTGCCCAAAGCGATCAGGACTTCACTTCTTCCATGAGCAGCCTGATCTACTCGCTGATCTTCCCGAAGGCCAAATTCAACATCAGCAATACCTTCAATTATTTTAATACGATCCTCACCGGAAATACTTCGGCGACACTGGGATATAATCTGGGAATCAGTAAAACGCTGGGGGCGAATGCAAAATCTGCCGACCGGAAAAAGCTGATCCAGTCGGTAAACCTTTCTCTGTTTGGGGGTTATTTTTCCAACTCCCTCAACCATGCCAGCAGCGGGAATACAATCTCCTTAAATCCGGCTGTCTCTTTCAGTTTACGCGGTAAACATACCCTGCAATTAAACCTGAACTATACCAACACGAAAGTCAACAGTACAACCGGCATAAACCATCAGCAACTGATGTTTTCAACAAGATATAATGTAACGTTTTAAATTATTTTCTGATGAAACCCATCCTGCAAATCCTGTTCTTTTATTTTTTCTTCCTGACCTGCTTCATCCGGGTCAACGGCCAGCCCTATCCGGTCCGTGTGCAGGTGCAGCTGATCCCGCCTTATCCGGCGAACATATCCGACTATAAAAACAGGGCCGTCATTTCCTTCACCAACACGTCCCAGACGGCGGCAGATGTCTATCTGCGGGGCAGCCTGAAGAACGACCGGGGTCAGTTCATTCAAACCAAGCC
Organism: Puia sp.; assembly: GCA_035648455.1. Classification (GTDB taxonomy): domain Bacteria; phylum Bacteroidota; class Bacteroidia; order Chitinophagales; family Chitinophagaceae; genus Puia. Next base: position 5,324 of record DASRLM010000155.1, read on the forward strand.
CAATATCTTCAGTAACTCCCCGATCCACATCCCGGGCTTGCAGACGGTGGTGGTGCAGGGAAACCAGTTTGATGGAAATTTTCTGGATCTCAATAATCTCCAAACAAATCTGGACCAGCAGGCCTATTCCAACCTCTTTCAATCCGGTATGATCCCGGAAGGGTATTATTCCTTTTGCATTTACGCCTATTCGCGGAATGCAAATGGTAATTATGTTCCGGTCAGCGACCCGCAGGCTGCCGGCACCTGTTTCAATTACAACTTAGGATATGTAGTGCCGCCCAGAATATTATCGCCCATGCAGGACGCCGCTATTACCGCTACGACCAATCAGAATATAAATATTACCTGGACAAGGCCGGCCGGTAATTTACAAAACGCCTCGCTGGTTTATGATCTTTTCCTCGTTAAGGTTTTACCGGATGAGGATCCCAATGTGACGCTCACCAACGCCGTTCAATACGGTTCCGGGATTTTCTTTAAGCAGCAAAATATTCAGATCAACAATTTTCAATTCACGAACCTGACCAGTTTTCAACTGGATGCCGGCAGCAAATATGCCATCATGGTTCAGGCACGAGACCTGACCGGCAAAACAGCATTTGAAAACAATGGCCGCAGCGAAATGGCGGCATTCACTTATGGGGCTTCTGCGCCACCCGCACTTATTATGCCTGCACCGATTGCCGGCATCGGCAGTCCGAGTGTTTTAAGCGGCAATTTCACCTGTTCCTGTAAAATACCCATTTCCACTTTAGATAAAACCAATAACAATGCATCCCTGAAAAACGGTGGAAGGTTCACCATGGCTTCACTGACCATCAATATGGGACAAGTCACTTCTTCCGGAAGCACAGTTTCCTGCACGGGAACGGTGATGATCAGCGGGGTTCCGGTTATGATATCTTTTAAAGATGTCATAGTGAATAAGGATGGAATTGCCATCGCCGGAACAGCCTCCGGTAGTGTATCGCCCGGCTTTGACTTTCTGAATAACGGAGGTATACCCTCTGTATCAACAGCGAATTACCAATCATTCATCGACCAGATTACAAAATACAATATTGCCGCTGTAAAAAATGGGGCAGGCATACCCTTACCATTCGGATTAAATCAGATCGGAGCACCCGATGCTGTAAATATCGGTGTGATCGGATTAAGCATTTCGCCGCAACAAGCCGCATACGATGCCATAGCTGCCGTAAAGCTCATCGATGCCAACAATGTTTTATCCCTGCTGGCAAAGAACGTATGTTTCAGCAGCGCCTCGCCGATGTGCGGAGATGCCCTTTTTGTTTTGAACCAGGACTTCCAGGTGCCCGCCATCAATCTGAATTTCAAAGGTTACGTGTCCGACGCAGCCCCCGGCACTTTTGTAGTCCTTTCCAATAGCCAGATCAAACAATTTCACATCAATGCAGAATATACATTTTCCAATGGCCAGCTAACTAAAGCCGATGGCTCACCGGAAAAAGCCGTTTTAAATGCGGATGCAACCAGCTGGAGTGACTGGACCGGATCTGTAACGATGGATCCCTTTAAGCTGAGTGCGCTGGACGGCGTTCTGTTCACCCTCAACAGCGGAGCGTTGTTCGATCATTCCACGCTGCATAACCCTGCCGGCATGCCCAATGCTTTCAGCGATCCCGACCTCAGTGAAAAAAATGCCCTGATCGGAAACAGTCTCTGGACGGGGTTTTTTATTCCTTCCATTACCGTCAGCATGCCCGCCCTCGTGAAAAGCACGAAGAGCACAGATCAGAACCTGAATATATCGGCCACCAACCTGGTGCTGGATAAGGATGGCATTACCGGCATCGTCAGCGCCAATAATGTAGTCAGCATCGACGACGGATCCCTGGGCGGATGGTATTGTTCTGTAGATCAGATCAGCATTAAATTATTGAATTCTTCTTATAAAACCGGGGGGCTGAATGGGAAACTGGTATTGCCTTTTTCCGACAGAACAAAGGCCCAGAGTCAGATCGCCTATACCTGCAGTCTTTCCGGCTCCGAAGCCGGAAGCGGGTTAACCTATCAGTTCATTGCTCAGCAAACCAACGATATCGATTTCTCCGCCTGGTGGGCACATATTAACCTGAACAACTGCAGCATTGAAGTGACCAATAACAATGCAAGCCACAGCACCGTGGCCTCAGCAGATGTATCGGGCAAACTGAGCCTGGAAGGAAACATCAAGGGATTTAAAGTAGGCATTGACTTGGTGGACGTAGAGCACCTGGTAGTGCAAACCCAAGCACCATACGTAACTGTTCAAAACGCGACTTTTGGATTCGCATCCCCCCAGCATTTTATGGCAGGATTCCCGATAAGCATCACCAACATCCATCCGGTAATTACCGGATCAAAGGTGGGACTACAATTTGCTTTCGGATTAAACCTGAGTGATGTCAGCAACGACCTGTTGCCATCGGCAACCACCGTCCTGACCGTTCAGGCGGATATTTTATCCGGAGGCCGTCCCAGCTGGTCAAATCCGGACTTACAACTTGATTCGATAAAGGTATCCGGAGGGCTTGCGGGCATCATTACCATCAAAGAAGGCTACCTGGCTTTTTTTCACGACGATCCTGTATTTGGAGACGGGGTTCAGGGATTCCTGGATGCTACTTTTTCCGGTTTGAATGCACTGGAAGTGATCTCCAATGTCAAGTTTGGCAATACCTCCGCTTCATCCGGCAGTTCTTATAATTTCTGGTATTTCGATGCCTTTCTGAAATTCAGCCCGGCCATTGTAGTCGGCCCAGGCATCAGCATCAATGGTTTTGGCGGCGGCGCTTATTACAATATGATGAAAACGGCCAACAGCGATGCCGTATCACAGGCGGATTATTTTAAGAATCTAAATCAGTACGAGGTGAATGCCTTTAAGCCCCAGAGCGGAAGTTTTGGATTCAAGGCGAAAGTGGGCGTATGTTCCAGTGATGGCTATATCTTTTCAGGATTTGGTGAAATCGGGATGACTTTTAACACCAGCGGTGGTTTCAGTGTGGGTTCTATTGACGGCAAGGTCTATGCCCAGATGATGACCTCCGTACCAACAGGAAGCGATGATCAGAATTCTCCCATCCAGGGGATTATCAGCTGGCACATCGGCATCGCCGATAAAGTGTATGATCTCAACGGAGCAGTTTCAGTGGCTTTTCCTGCCGATGGCAGTGTTATGACCGGCAAGGGATGGTTTGATTTTATGGCCGACGTTGGAAACGACAACTACTATATTAAACTTGGTGAACCCGATCTGTCAAAGCGCATAGATGTATCCGTTATGAAACTGTTTGATTTGAATGCCTATTTTATGGCGGGTAACCAGGTGAATGCCTCACTGCCGGATCCCGATCCTGATATAGTGGATGTTTCCCAACTCAGCGGCTACCAGAAGCTGGACTATAATGCCGATGCGGGTGGACTGGTATTTGGCGCCGAGTTT